>DFBG01000002.1 GCA_002367305.1 Actinobacteria bacterium UBA3086
CGCGGAATCATCATCACGCACGGCCATGAGGATCATACGGGTGCATTGCCGTACCTCCTCAAGGATCTTGGACGCCCTGTGCCCATCTTGGGTACGAAACTCACGCTTGGCCTCATCGCGGGCAAACTCAATGAGCACAAGATCAAGAAGCCCAAGCTGAGGGAGATCACCGCTGGCGGTAAGGTGAGCCTCGGGATCTTCGGATTCCAGTTCTTCGCCGTGAATCACTCGATCCCTGACGGTGTCGCGGTCTTCATAAAGACGCCGGTGGGCAATATTCTTCACACGGGTGACTTCAAGTTGGACCAGACGCCCATTGACGGTCGCGTCACAGACTACGCGGGAATCGCCAAGGCTGGGCGCCAAGGCATCGACCTTCTGCTCTCCGACTCAACCAACGCTGAGAGCGCCGGCTACACGCGCACGGAAGCCACCGTAGGCGGCTCGCTGCGCACACTCTTCGCCGAGGCCGACCAGCGAATCATCGTCGCGTCGTTCTCAAGCCATATCCATCGCGTTCAGCAGGTCTGCGACGCAGCCGTTGGATGCGGGCGCAAGGTGGTCGTCACCGGGCGCTCCATGGTCAACAACACCAAGATCGCCCGCGAACTCGGTTACCTCAAAATTGACGATTCCAACATCATCGACGCGTACAACATGGGTAGCATCCCGCCCGAGAAGGTGGTCGTTCTCTCAACAGGCAGTCAGGGCGAGCCCCTGTCTGCACTGGCTCGCATGGCCAACGGTGATCATAGAACCGTGCAGATCGAGGAAGGCGACACCGTCGTCATCTCGGCCACTCCGGTCCCCGGCAACGAGAAGGCGGTCAGCCGAGTCATCAACAAGTTGGCCAAGGCCGGCGCCATCGTGTGGCACAAGGGCATCGCGGATGTTCACGTCTCCGGACACGCTGCCTCAGAAGAGCTCAAGCTGATGCTCAATCTCACCAAGCCGAAATACTTCATCCCCATACATGGTGAGACACGCCATCTGCATGCCCACGCCGACCTCGCGTTCGCCGTCGGAGTAAAAGAGGACAACATCTTCGTCATGGAGAATGGCGACGTTCTCGAGTTGACGGACAAGGGTGCGAAACTGGGCGCCAGAGTGCAGTCCGGAGTTGTCTACGTCGACGGACTCTCCGTCGGCGATGTCGGACAGGTCATCTTGCGTGATCGCCAACTGCTCGCAAGCGACGGAATCGCAACCATCGTCATTGCGGTCGACGCCAAGACTGGCAAGTTGGTTGGTGAGCCTGAGATCGTGGCACGCGGAGTGGTATTCACCGACGAAGGGGACACCACACTTCTGGCCGACGCACGCGCCCGCATCAACAAGACGCTCGCCAAAACGGCCGGCGAAGGCGCCACGGACCACCAGGTCATCAAGAATGCGGTTCGCGAGTCCCTGTCGCAGTTCCTCTGGGAAAGAGTACGTCGTCGTCCCATGATCATTCCTGTGGTCATGGAGGTCTAGCGTGGAAGTCCTGCAGGCTATCATTCTCGGAATGGTGCAGGGTGTCGCGGAGTTCCTGCCCATCTCATCCTCAGGCCACCTGCGCCTGATAGAGGAGGGGTTGGGCTGGGATGCATTCGGTCTGGCCTTCGACACGATGCTGCACGTCGCCACCCTCATGGCAGTGATCGTCTACTTCAGACAGGACCTGCTCGGAATGGTGCGTTCGGCATTCTCCCGTGACCCCGAGCGAGCCCACGATCGCAAACTCGCATGGCTTGTGGTCGTGGCAACGATACCCACAGGCATCATCGGTCTCATCGGTAGCGACTGGTTTGAGGGCGCGAGCCTGCTGGCGGTCGGCATTGCGTTCCTGATCACGTCGGCATTCCTGGCGCTCACCGAACGGCTCTCACGCAAGACCTTGCATGACGCGGATCAGCTCAAGATGCCCGGAGCGATCGGGATAGGGATCGCTCAAGGCATCGCAGTCATGCCCGGCATCTCACGCGCTGGAGCCACCATGGCGGCCGGCCTCAGTCTGGGGCTCGATCGTGAACAGGCCGCAAGATTCTCGTTCCTGCTCTCAGGGCCGATCATCCTGCTTGCCGGCGCCAAGCAAGGTCTGGATGTCGCTCTTAACTCGGAGCCCATGCCCGGCCTGTTCGTGGCCATCGTTGGCTTCATCACGGCCGCTCTCACCGGATATGCGGCTATTGCGGGCCTCATGGCCTATCTGCGTAAACACTCTATGGTCGCGTTCTCTGTCTACACGGGAGTTCTCGGTTTCGGAGTCGTCCTCTGGCAAATCTTGGCCTGATGCGAGATATTGGATACTGATATGGCAACCAAAAAGACTGATACCAAGCGCACAAAGCGCTCTTCCTCTCCCAAGGGGGGCAAGCGTCAGGAGCCCGCACGCGTGCTCGATGACGACTCACGCCAGGACATCACGGGCATCCTGCTCTGTGCTGGAGCAATCGCCCTCGGACTCATGGTTCTCATTGAGAACGAGGGGGTAATCTCTGAACTCACGGCAGGCCTACTGCGCAAAGGGTTCGGCATCGGGGCATACGTCATACCCGTCGTGATGCTCCTGTGGGGAATCAGCTTCTTTGTGCGCGCTTTCGCGATCAGTGAGCGACGCGTCGGGACCGGTCTCGGTATTTCCGTGCTGACCATCATCTCCATGTTCGCCCTATCTGCGCCGGTGCCGGATCGATGGGACACTCTCGTCCTTGAGTCGCACGGCGGCTATCTCGGCGGCAGCGTCGCGTGGGCTCTCACCGAACTCGTGGGCAGCACTATAGGCTACGTGTTCCTGAGCGCGCTCCTGCTTGTTGGCCTCGTGATCACCGGTATGTCGATATCCGGCATCGTCGAATGGGCCTCCGGCATCTTTGTCCGCTCAGCCGAAGAGCCCGCATCGAAGCCGACCCGTCGCAGCCGGGCACCCAAGACAGTGCCGCTCGAAGACCTCACGGAGATTCCCAGCGAGGAGATTCCTCTGATCGCGAAATCTCGCCCGGTCTCTCGATCGACCAAGAAGTCCAAAGACGATCCCGAGTCTCGACGAAAAACGATACCGACACCGCGCGTGGTCGCTCCCAAGGCCATGGAGGGCTTCGAACTGCCGCCCATGACCGCACTCAAGCGTAGTCCCCACAGTGCATCCAAGAATCGTTCTTCGGATCGTGAACTCAAGGGTATCGGGGTTCGAATCGAGGAGACACTCGCCACATTCGACATCCGGGCAAAGGTCGTGGCGTGGATCCCCGGTCCCACCGTGACCATGTTCGAACTCGAGATCGCACGCGGTATCAAGGTCAATCGCATCACGGCGCTCGCCGACGATCTTGCTTTGGCGCTCGCCGCGCCGCAGATACGCATCCTTGCGCCGATTCCGGGCAAGTCCCTCATCGGCATCGAGGTTCCCAACGAGACGCGCTCGACCGTCACGCTGGGCGACGTGTTCAAGGACAGTGGGCCGACTGAGGGTGGCCCACTCACTCTCGGCATAGGCAAGGACGTCTCAGGCGAGGAGATAGTCGCAGACCTGGCGACTATGCCCCACCTTCTGATCGCCGGCTCGACCGGCACAGGGAAGTCTGTGTGCATCAACTCTCTGCTCATGAGCATCATCATGCGCTCCACCCCAGCGGAAGTCCGCCTGATCCTCATAGACCCCAAGCGCATCGAACTTTCGCTCTACAACGGCGTGCCGCATCTCTATGTCCCGGTCGTGACCGAGCCCAAGGAAGCCGCCTCTGCACTTGCGTGGGCGGTGAGCGAGATGGAGTCCAGGCTCAAACGGCTGCAGAAGGCTGCTGCACGCAACATCGGCATGTACAACGCCATGGTCCAGGACGGCAAGGCGCCTGAAGGTGCCGAAGAGATGCCGTATCTTGTCATCGTCATCGATGAGCTCGCGGATCTGATGATGGTCGCCGCCAAGGAAGTCGAGGAGTCGATCTGTCGACTCGCTCAACTCGCTCGTGCCGCGGGAATCCACCTCATCGTGGCGACTCAGCGTCCCTCAACCGACATCATCACCGGTCTCATCAAGACCAACATCACCAACCGAATCGCCTTCGCTGTCGGCAGCAGCATCGACAGCCGCGTGATCCTCGATCAACCGGGCGCCGAGAAACTGGTCGGACTCGGAGACATGCTGTTCTCGACACCCGCTCTCGCGAAGCCCAAGCGCATCCAGGGCGCCTACGTGTCCGAGCCCGAGATCGAGACGGTCGTCACGCACCTCAAGGAACAGGGTGATCCCGAGTACCATGAGGAGATCCTGCATCTCAAAGTGGCCGCCAATGGTGGGGGTATCGCGTCGGATGAGGACGACGATCCTTTGATCTGGGATGCGGCCGACATCGTACTCACCTCTGGAATGGGCTCCACGTCGCTCCTTCAGCGCCGACTCAAGGTCGGATACGCCCGCGCGGGACGGATCATGGACATGCTCGAAGGAAAGGGTATCGTGGGCGCTCCCGACGGAAGCAAGCCGCGAGACGTCCTGGTCGACATCGAGGACCTCGAATCGATCAAAGCGTTCGACCGACATGACGCCATGGAGGACGAGCTATGAGCTCTCTCGGAGAGACACTGAAGGCGGCACGTCATCGGCGAGGCATGAGTCTCGATGCTGTAGAGGAAGCCACCCGCGTCAGGGGAGCGATTCTCGAGGCTCTGGAAAAGGGTGACTTCGAGAAATTGCCGGCAGCCGCGTATGTACGCGGCTACATCATCTCCTACGCACAGGCCGTCGATATCGATCCGGTACCCCTACTTGATATGTACGTGGCCGAAACTGGCACCGCCGTGCGGAGCGAACCCATCGCACTGCCCGCCCAGGTCGTGGATCGACGCGAGCACATGCATGCGCTGCCCTCACGCAACGCCATCATTGCGGTCGCCGCTGTCATTGTCATCGCGATCAT
>DFBG01000097.1 GCA_002367305.1 Actinobacteria bacterium UBA3086
CACAGTAACGGGCTCTGCCACGATGCGGCCTGCAACATCGAGCGGTAGAAGTATGAGCATGAGGAGCAGGCCCATTTCGGGAGCGCGAAGAACGACAGCTACCGACGCGGCCACCGCGAGTACGGCTCCCAAGTAGAGCACACCGCTCAAGCCCAGCGCGCTGGCCGAGTACTTGGCGGCAAGCCCACACGCCACCGCGGCCGCTGCCCAAACACCCACGCTACGCCAGGGGTGCTGCAGAAGTTCACCCATCAGTACGATGCTCCTCCGCGTGGTTCGCCATAGTCCCTCGTAACGATTTTCCAGAGTACACTAATTTGGATTCAAACATTGGCGTACAATGTGCCATCAAGCGGACCATAGAAAGAAGTCCATGAGCACAGAATATACACCGACGCCCGAAGCTCAAGATAGTCCCGAGTCGAACCTTCACCACATCTTGGAGCGGGCAGGGCGCAGCGCGAGTAAGTACCTGCCCGTTCGCGTGATCCCCGCCTTGACGTCGCTTCTGACAGTCCCGATCTTCACACATGCAATTGGCCCGGCGGAATACGGCGACTTCTATCTCGTCATTTCAGCATTGGCGTTCCTCGCACATCTCTCGATCACTTGGATCCAGCACTCAGCGGTTCGCTTCTACTGGGTCCATGAGAGCGAGAACGACATGGACCGCTACACTGCATCGACGCTGTGGTCGGCGTTAGGGGCCCTGATCGGACTGTCTCTTGCCGCAGGCGTGATCACCTGGCTTCTCAAGGATGTGATCTCTCCGGGGATACTTGAACTCATCCCCATCGCAATCGGATCCTTCTTCGCGAATCGCCTGGCCTTGGCGCTCCTTGAGGTGCTGAAGGCTGGAAATCATGCTGGCCGATTCGCTCGCCTGTCTCTCACCTCGACACTCGTCGGAACGGCAACATCCATCTTCCTTGTCGCAGCGATGGACTTAGGCGCGTGGGGGATCATCGCGGGAAACTTCGTCGGATTCGCTGTCACCATTCCTGCGTCCCTGCTCGCGGTGCGCCGCATCGGTTCCATATCACCCCGAGCGTTCGACAGCTCTGTCGTACGAACATACGCTCACTACGGACTTCCTCTCGCGGCCGCTGGCATCTCCTACTGGTTGCTCGTTCTGAGTGATCGGTACATCATCGCCTTCGCGCGCGGAAGCGCCGAGGCAGGCCTCTACTCCGTAGCGTATGGCCTGGGCGAAAAACTGATGCAGATGATAGTTCTTCCCTTGACGATGACCATGGTGCCTCTTCTGGTGGAGGCGTACGAGAAGAACGGTCAGGCCATAGCGGAGCGGGTGCAGACGAGTTTCACTCGCTACTTCGCCTTGATCGGTTTCCCCCTTCTGCTTGGTCTCTTCGCAACCTCTGAGGACTTTCTGACCGTGTTCACCGCCCCCGAGTACCGAGATGCGGCGACCGTTCTTCCGTTGATCTCCACTGCAGCTCTCCTCTACGGCCTGACCGAGATCGCAGGGGTGGGCATCGCCCTTCATAAACGTACTAGAATCACCATGACCAACACCGCCGTGGTGGCAGCATGCAATATCGGGCTTAATCTCATTCTTGTGCCAAAGTGGGGATACATGGCGGCCGCTTACACGACGGTCGCTTCCTACATACTCCTGATCATGCTCACCTGGATACGCAGCCGGCCCTTCATGAAATGGACACTTCCTTGGAACGATCTGCTTCGCATATTTGCGGCCTCAAGCATCATGTTCATATTAGTCGGAATGGTGGCCTCGAATACCGAGGCGGGATTTGTGGCTCTGCTTCTGGAATTCGTCGTGGGCGTCACGAGCTATGTGCTCGCAGCACATCTTCTGCGGGCGATAAGGCCTCAGGAGGTCGGATTCCTCTTCGATCTCGGCAAGACTCTCTGGGGATCGCTCGCGTCACGGAGTTCTCGTTGAGACGACTACTGTTCGCATGCATCATTGCCATCACGTGCGGGATATGCGGTCTCCACGTGTCCGAAGCGAGCGCGCTGAGCACGGACTATTTCGTGCGTAACGCCTCGGGAAACGCCATCTACGAAGCAATGGTGATCGCACCGTCAGCCGTGTACGACCAAGACAACGACACGACGTGGGTCGCGTATCAGGGATATATGCTCGACCCGTACGTCGCAGGATTCGACCACACGAGCTCGACATGGACGGCTGCTACACGAGTCGGCGACAACCCTCTCATTGCCGACGCTCACGGAGGCACATCGACTCTTTTGGATTCCGATGGACGACTGCACGTCTTCTACGGCTCCCACGGAACAGCGCTGAGTCTGGATAATCAGAGTCTGTCACTCCGCCACTCTTTGATGCCGTATCCACAGATGCCCGACCTACGGATCGAAGAGATACTCAGGAGCAGCACCGGTTTACTGATAGATGCCACATACCCCAAGCCTTTTCTGCTTCCCGACGGAACAACCCGACTGTTCCTGAGAAGCGGGCACACGACCAAGACTCCCGAACTCGATGGATACTACGACTGGTTCTATACCGACTTCCACGCAGAACGCTCGACCTGGAGTACCAGGACCGTGATCATCGATGCGCAACGAAGCACCGTCGACTCGATCACGGCATGGGACTCCTTCTATGTGGACGTGTCACAGAACGATGCTGGGACGATGAGTGCCGCCATCACCTACCGGGATCTCAGATATGCCCCCACGAACGCATTCGTGCGACGGGGGCTCTACTATCTGACTGAAGGGGAGGACGGCCTTTGGCGGAGCGTGAGCGGCACGATGTCGGTGGACACCAGCGGCAACCTCACGCCGTGGACGAAGGAGTCTCTGGATGCCAGCTGCCTCGTCGAAGGAACCGAGCATCTCCTCGTGAACCAGGTCGTCGTGCAACAGATGCCCGATGGCAACCCTGCGATCCTCTTCCTCTCACAAGAGGAGACCTCGACCGCCGAAGATCCCCCCGAGCCCCAATGGGCGATGGCTCGTTTCGTGGATGGGTCCTGGGACATCGATACCATCTGCTCAACTGACAATTTCTTCGACGCAGGAGACTTCACTGTGCTCCCGTCGGGCGACTTCGATGCATTTCTCGTAACCGGGGGCGAGGCGGACGAGACCGCACTCCCGAACGACCCTTTCGCAACCCGTGGTGGTGACATCGTGCGCTGGCGCTGGTCCTCGGCCAATGAGGAATGGAGCACGAGCAACAACGACGTGGTGATACGCGCAGAGAGTGCTGCGCTTCGGTTCAATGACCCCCAGATCGTCGATGGCCCCAACGGATCACACCAGCTCGTCTTCAGTGAGTGGAACAACGATGCGACCAGTTTCATACATCGCGTGTATCTCTGCTCCGTGACAAACACGACTGTCACCTTCCATCAGAACGAAACCAACCCCGCGCAGCATCGGCTATGGGGCCAGGATCGGATTGAAACTGCCATTTCAGCATCGCAGGAGGCTTTCCCGACCGGTTTCGCGCATATCACGGGTTCGACAGTGATCGTTGCGACTTCGGAGAAGTTCGCCGATGCTCTGGCCAGCACCTCACTATGCTCGGCGTATCGAGCGCCACTTCTTCTCAATCCGAGCGGGTACCTGGACCCTCGAGTAGCCGACGAGATCTCGCGCCTGAAGCCACGACGCATCATCCTGCTCGGTGGGACATCGGCGCTCGCAACGTCCGTGGAATCCAGCCTGAGAAGCATCAAGATCCTCAGCGACTTCAACGATGACACCCTCTACGTCGATGAGGTGATGCGAATCAGCGGATCCGATCGATACGAGACCGCCGCGAGAATCGCAGAACACCTGGTAGCGCTTCGTGGCCCTCGTTCCACCGTCGTCATCGCCTCGGGAGAGAACTTCCCTGATGGTCTCGCGGTATCCGGGCTCGCGGGACGAAAAGGGTATCCGCTACTTCTGACCAAACGCGATACGATTCCCACGGCAACGATCGAAGCGATCAGATCGATCATGCCGCAAGAGGTGCTGATCATCGGTGGAACCGCCGCAATCGCCACATCGATCGAATCAAGGATCAACCTGGAAACGAGATACATACCAACACGGCTCCATGGCGCCGATCGCTATGAGACCGCGCGGGTCATCGCAGACTTCTCCCGTGCGCGGAACATGGGTCCTGAGCGCATCGTCGTCTCAAGCGGTGAAGACTTTCCCGATGCGCTCACTGGCGGATGGCTCGCGGCGAGGTACAATGCGATACTGGCCATGACCAAGACGGACCGGGTCCCTCCGGCGACCATGGAGCTCATGATGGACTATCACCCATACATCACGGACACGTATGTGATCGGCGGCCCTTCAGCCATCGACGCGACGGTCGCCACATGGCTGGCAACCGGCGCCAAGGCACTGGTCCCCTAACGATGCGAGTCCTGTACATCCACCAATTCTTCGCCACGCGCGAATCGAACCTCGGTCTGATTCGTTCGTACGAGTTCTCTCGACGATGGGTCGAGCAGGGGCATGAAGTCACCATAATCACCAGCAGTTCACGTCTGCCTGAGTCCTACTCGAAGAAGCTCATCGGGCGTGGGACCATCGACGGAATCGACATCCGATCCGCCCGCATCTCCTACTCCAACTACATGAACCCGCTGCGCAGAGTATGGTCGTTCTCGCTCTTCATGCTCAATGCGATCTATCTGGCGCTCAGCGGCCCCAAGCCGGATGTGGTCCTCGCGACATCAACCCCTTTGACCGTGGGAGTACCCGGCCTCGCTGTATCGCTCTTGCGCGGGGTACCTCTGGTTTTCGAGGTACGTGATCTCTGGCCTGAGGCCGCGATCCAAATGGGTGTGCTCAAGAGATCTGGTCCCATTGCGAGAATCGCCAAAACTCTGGAACGAATGCTCTACCGTCGTGCCAAGAACGTGATCGCGCTCTCGCCCGGAATGGCCGAAGGTGTACTCGCTGAGGGCACCCCCGCTGAGCGGGTGCACGTCGTCCCCAACAGTTCGGATCTCGACCTGTTCTCGCCGGGTCCCAAGGACGAAGCATTCGTAGACCAATACAACCTGGGAGACTCCTTTGTGGTGGGATACGCGGGAGCGATAGGTCCTTCAAACGCTCTCGAAGACTCCGTGCCAGAAGCTGCACGTATCCTTCTCGAGCAGGGACGAAGAGACATCGTGTTCCTCATAGCTGGTAACGGAAAGAGTCTTCCCCTGCTCCAACTGGAAAAGGAACGTCTCGGCTTGGACAACCTGCTCCTCATCGGCTCATTACCCAAGAGGGATGTGCCGAGGCTCACGCGTACAGCCGACCTGCTGATGACACTCTTCGCCGACGTGCCGATCCTTGCGACGAATTCACCTAACAAGTTCTTCGACGCGCTGGCTTCGGGACGACCCGTCTTGGTGAATCAGCCGGGCTGGACCAAAGACCTCATCGAAACGAACGATGCCGGTGCATGGGTTCCCGCAGGCGATGGTGAGGCGATGGCCCAGACTATCGTTGCGATGGCCGACGACCGGAAAGCTGCAGCGCGCAAGGGACGAAACGCGCGCGCCCTCGCAGAACGCAAATTCTCGCGCACTGATCTCTCGGACCAAGTCATGGCCATCCTAAAGAGCACGGTCGAGGCCTCCGCCTAGCACGACCGTCTTCTACTCATCCCAGGTCTGAGTAGACCCCGTCCAATCCTTGCCTACGACGACGAGGATGTCCGTGTCGAATATGTACATCCCACGACTCGACACGACTTTGCCTTGAGGAAGCTCTGCGCTCACCTGCGCAGCCGCAGCACTCTGATCCTTGTAGATGATCAGCGTCTCGTCATAGACGAACTGGTTCGCGTTACCAACCTCATCGATCATATAGCCCATATCGGCAAGGATCGACGCTGCGCCACCCGCACTCCCCGCGATACCGGCACCATTCCTGATAGCCACACTGATAGTAGAAGGATCCAGCGGTTCGGGGGGTACTATCTCCTCCTCGAAACTTCTACCGGTCAAGAATATCTCTACGAGTTCCTCCTTGAGATCCTCGTCCGTCCACACATATGGTGATCGCCACTCGCCCATGACTGTCGCCGTGTAGATGTCATCGGGCGACATGCCCCTGAGGGTTTGTGCAGTGTACACCAGATCACCAACCTCCATGTTGGTGGTGATGCTCCCGGCGAGTTCACTGACGATGGAAGGTATCTTGAGCACATTTCCCATGTCACCGGCCTGCTTTGCAAGCGCCCGGAAGAACTCCTGCTGATGACGCATGCGCGTGAAGTCGGCGTCGGGAAAATCTCGGCTCCTCACATAGGTGAGCGCATGCGCACCATCAAGCAGCTGATATCCCTCGGCGATGTACTTCGCCTCATGGTTCGGGGTGTGACTAGCAGCATTCCAGTCGTCGATCTCCGCATCAACATCGATCCAAATGCCACCCATGGCATCCACTATGTCCTGCAGACCGAAGAAGTCGATCTCCATGTAGTAGTTGACGTCGATCCCGAGGAAATCCTCGACGGTCCTAACCATGAGCGCAGGACCTCCCTCTGGCCCGCCCTTCGCCACAGCCGAGTTGATCTTGGCGACCCCGTGACCAGCGATATCAACACGCGTGTCGCGCGGAATCGAGAGCATCGAGACCTGCTTCTGCTCCATATCGACACGGGCCACCATAATCGTGTCAGCGCGAGCAACCTCGTCGCCCGGCCGCACGTCACTGCCCAGGAGCAAGATAACGAAAGGCTCCTTAGGCTTGGGGCGCTCAACGACCTCCGCAAGTTCACTCCTCGCACCTTCCGAGGTCTGGATCTCAGCGCCAACCGAACGCATGAAGAAGTAGCCCCAAACGGCGGCTCCGAGAAGCGCGACCAACACCATTGCGAGCGCACCCAGAGCGACACGCTTGATCGTCTGCTTGCGACGCTGCTCGTGCACACGCATCCTCGGCGCTCGCTGTACGGGAGGTCCATCAACGCCGGAAGGCGTGAGGTCCCGTTTGCTCCTGCGACCGTTGTATCCTCGTGTCGCTGTTCGACTCTTGCGTCTTGATCGGCTTTCCACGAATCAGTCTCTCTTCTTGTTGCGATCCACGTGCCCGGTCCTACGTCGGGAAGCGGAATCCTATCACGTATCGATCGAGGTCAAGACCAAGGGGGCTATGATGGCATCTTCCTGTAACGTGACGGCGTTGTTAAGGACAGCACCGGAGCCTATTCTCGTGCGTGCACCAATGGTGACTTCGCTCTCGACGACAGCCCCGCTCGCCACCACGACACCGTTCCCCAAAAGACATCGCTCACCCACGACGACTCCATCTCCGATACGGCACTCAGACCCAAGCTTCGTTCCAGCCATGAGTACGACGAGAGCGCCGATATCGCACCCCTCGTCCACCACAAGCCCGGCAAGTCCTAGGCCATCTGATTTCGAGTGTCTGCCCGACTCGGGTCGCCGTCCCAGCACGACACCGTCGGACACGATGCACCTCGCACCGAGCGAGGTGCCTTTGTGGATCGTGACATTGTCGCCGATGACACAACCGTCACCGATCAGAACGTCTGGGTGAAGATGAACGAACGATCCGATCGTCACGTCATCTCCGACACTCGTGCGCTCATCGATGATGGCGAATGGCGCAGGCTTGAAGCCATCGCCGATGACAGCCTCAGGGTGTACGAGGATTCCACTCATCCTAGGCCTCCAAAGTGTGTGCCACTCGTGTTCCACAGCAAAAATGCATCCGTCGCGAACCTAGTCTGCCCGGAGCGCCGACGAAGTCCGGCCTCAACGACTGGTATTGAGGAAGACAGATGCGCCTGTTGCTCACAGGCGTACCACCTTGTT
>DFBG01000089.1:0-6357 GCA_002367305.1 Actinobacteria bacterium UBA3086
CGGGTTCTGATCGACGGATTCATGAGCGGTTACCGCTGAGATGCATGTCCGCGTACTCGCACATTCTCACTCGACCTTACGCTTGGATGCGGTAGCCGTAGCCACGCACGGTCTCGACGACGGACGGGTCCACGTCGGCGGCCGTCAGCTTGTCACGCAGACGCTTCACGTGCGTGTCAACCGTCTTGGTCTCCACGACGTACTCCCAGCCCCACGCCTGTCGCAGCAGCTGTTCACGCGAGAGCACCTTGCCCGCGTGTCGCATGAGCGAGGCGAGCAACTCGAACTCTCGTGGCGTCAGGTCGATCGCAGTCTCGCCGTTGAATGCGGTATGCGCCGCTTCATCGAGAGTGATGTCACCTATCTCGATGATGTCGCCGGTCGGTTCGTCGTGCGCTCCGCCGGATCCTGCCGACGAGGAACGCCGCAGCAGCGCCTTGACGCGTGCCTGCAACTCGCGGATCCCGAACGGCTTGGCGAGATAGTCGTCGCCACCCAGTTCGAGGCCGACGACCTTGTCGAGCTCGGTGTCGCGTGCGGAGAGAAAGAGCACTGGAACGTCGCTGCCTGACGCGCGGATGCGTCGGCAGACCTCATAGCCGTCCATGCCCGGGAGCATGATATCGAGGACGATCAGATCGAAATCAGCTTCCAGTGAGAGCTCCAGTGCGGAGTCGCCTGCGGTGGCTGTTTCCACCTCGTAGCCCTCCTTGCGGAGGTTGTACGAGACGAACTGAATGATGGAATCCTCATCGTCAACGACCAAGATGCGAGCGGGAGTGCTCACGGGCGGACACCTCCTCGGTAGGCGACGCGATGATACCATCGTGAGTGAGGGGCATTATCCCAGCGTTACCATGCCGTTTAATCACCAAGGAGGCATCGTGATCCTCGCAGTTGATGTGGGTAACACCCATACCGTTCTCGGACTGTTCGAAGGCGACCGCCTGGGCGGGCACTGGCGCATCTCCACCGATGTCTCGCTGACCGCCGACGAACTGCGCGTCAAGATTGGCGGGCTGCTGCAACTCGAGGATTTGAGTTGGGGTGATGTCCGTGGCGTCATCGTGTCCTCGGTCGTGCCTCAGCTGACGTTCGCGTACGAGGCCATGGCTGCCGATTCGACCGGTGAGAAGCCGCGCATCGTCGGCCCGGGGCTCAAGACCGGCATGCGCATCCATTACGACAATCCGCACGAGGTGGGCGCGGACCGTATCGTCAACGGAATCGCCGCGTTCAAGTCCTATGGTGGCCCGGTCGTGGTCGTCGATTTCGGAACAGCCACTACGATCGATGTGGTTGCAGAGGATGGATCGTACCTGGGCGGCGCCATCGCTCCGGGTGTGGAAACGTCCGCGGAGGCGTTGTTCTCCCGCGCCGCGCGTCTCTCCGAGGTCGATCTCGAAGCTCCTGATCGTGTCATCGGCACCAATACGCGTTCGTCGGTTCAGGCCGGCCTTCTCTTGGGTGAGGCGGCCATGGTCGACGGACTCGTGAGCCGCGTGCACGACGAGTTGGGCGTGAAGGCTACGGTCGTTGCCACAGGCGGACTCGCACGCCAGATGTCGGCGCTGTGTGAAACCATCGAGCATGTCGACCCCGATCTCACGTTGCGAGGGCTCATGCTCATCTGGGAACTCAACGAGTAACCAACGGGAACAGGCCGAAAAGGAGCGACCGGATGAGTGGTCGAGTCAAAGAGGTCGTGAGCGTCAGCATCGGGTCGTCCACGCGCGATCATGAGGTCGAACTCGAGCTCATGGGTCAGCGGATCCGCATTCGTCGAGAGGGAACCGACGGCGACATCGAGGCCGCCAAGGCGCGGTTCGAGGAACTCGACGGCACGGTTGATGCGTTCGGTCTGGGCGGCATCGATCTCCTTTTGCGTATTGATGCCCGTGAATACTTCTTCCGCGATGCGAAGCGCATGATTTCCGGCGTGGAAAAGACGCCTGTCGTGGATGGTACGGGGCTTAAACATGTCCTCGAGGCCAGGGCGGTGCATTGGATGTCTCAGGAGATGAACCTGGATCTCAGCGGGAAGCGAGCGCTTATGACCGCAGCCGTGGACCGTTACGGCATGGCCGAGGCGCTCTACCGCGCGGAGTGCGAGATGAGCTACGGTGATCTGCTCTTCGCGCTGGGCGTGCCTGTGCTCATCCATCGCTGGTCCACGCTACATGCGATGATCCGCTTGGTCGCTCCCATCGCGACCAAGCTCCCGTTCACCTGGCTCTACCCCACGGGCTCTGAGCAGGAGGCCCCCGCCACCGAGGAGAAGGCGGACCTCTATCACGCCAATGACATCATCGCGGGCGACTATCTCTATGTCCGCAAGTTCATGCCCTCGCGAATGGATGGTGCGTGGGTGGTCTCCAATACCACGACCGCAGCGGATGTTGAGGACCTGCGCGCGAGAGGGGTCGAGTTGCTCGTCACCTCGACGCCTCGGCTCGAGGGACGCTCATTCGGCACCAATGCCATGGAGGCGGCCATGGTCGCCCTTGCAGGGGCGGATGGCGAACTCCCTCCCGAGGTCTACATGGCAATGGCGCAACAGATGGGCTTCGCCCCCGATGTCACCTGGCTTCAGGGAGCGGATGTCGTCGCTGCGATCTGATTCAGCCGACGGGAATGCCTGTGAGGGTATTTCTGCAGGTATCGGCATCATCTTTGCTTTGGACATTCATGGCTGGATATACGTTTCCGGATTGTTGTGAATCGTGTTCGGATGGTAGTATTCGGTTGTTCAGGTAAGCAGGTGTCGGGAGCACTGTGGCTTCTGGGTCACTTTCGCCTCAAAGGCGTGACCGAATCACCGGCACAACATACAAAGGCATGGTTGCGTCCGTCGCAGGAAGTGGGTGCGCGTGAATAAGCGGGCAAGGGTACGACTCATTGGCGTTACCGCCATCATTCTTGTGGCGGTCGGCGCGATCATATTGGGCGCGGGATCCGGCGACGGGTCATATGCCCGATCTGTTTCAGAAGCATTGGACGATCCGGAGCTTGTGGGCGAGCGTGTTCGCGTGACCGGTACCGTCATAGATGGCTCGTGGGATCAGGGCGTCAAACCCATGCTGTTCGACATTCGTGACGAGGGCGCATCCAGCGGTCCTGTCATAAACGTTGTCTACAGCGGCAGTCCTCCGGATACCTTTGGTGACGGCGCTACGGCCATCGTGACCGGCATTCTCTCCGGTGATGGATCTCTTGATGCCACCGACATGATCACCAAGTGTCCGACCAAGTACGCCGCAGCTGATGGCGCCATGACGGTTGAGGACGTGCTCTCATCGGGAGCGAACGTGATCGGCACGGAGATAACCATCACGGGACTCGTCGCATCCGATATCCAGCCCGCCGGCGGAGATTCGCGTTTCGCAATCGCTTCCACCAGTGCTGGTGAGAAGATCGGTATCGCATTCGACGGCAGTCTTCCTTCGGATATCGACGAGGGCGATGCGGTCGTGATCACGGGAGAGATGCGCGATGATGGCTTCTTCCACGCAATCGAGGTTGCGCTTTCCGATTCTGAGAAGTAACAGAAACTGACTGACCGGGTCCCGTTAGATACGGGGCCCGTTCTGCATTCCGACAAGAGAGACTGGAGACATCACGTATGGCCACAATCGGCAGTATGTTCATTGGAATCGGGGGCATCGCGGCCCTGGTCGCGGTCGTTTCTCTGTTCTGGGGTCGCTCCCTGGGCGAGAAGGACGGCGAGAGCCTGACCAATACCGGCTATCTCGCCACATTCGCGTCCTTCGGTGCGTTCACGGTATCCGTGTTCATCATGATCGCCGCATTCTTCCGCGAGGACTTCTCGCTCATGTACGTGGCATCGAACCATTCGACCGATGTCTCGGGCCTCTCATGGCTGTACAAGATCTCGGGCATCTGGGCCGGTCGTGAAGGCTCCCTTCTGTTCTGGGCGTGGCTGATCACGGTATTTGCGGCCTATGTCGCGTACCGACGCATCCAGAAGACCGACGACCTCTCCAACATGGGTCTCGCGGTCATGAACATCGTTCTCCTCTTCTTCACGGTGGCGCTTTTCGTGGAGACGAACGACCCCTTCAAGCTCTCGCCGGCTGGTTGGCTCGGCGCCAACGGTGAGCTTCTCATCGCCTCGGCGATGAACCCGCTGCTTCAGCACTGGGCGATGATCATCCATCCGCCCACCTTGTTCATCGGGTATGCCGGTATGACGGTGCCCTTCGCATTCGCAATGGCTGCGCTGATAGTGGGCGACGGCTCCAAAGCGTGGATCAAGATCGTCGACCGCATCACCGTGTTTGCGTGGCTGCTGCTGGGTATCGGCATTGGTCTCGGCGCCATCTGGGCCTACGTCGTTCTTGGTTGGGGTGGCTACTGGGCATGGGATCCGGTGGAGAACGCCTCACTGCTTCCATGGCTGACCGGTGTCGGCCTGCTGCACAGTTTCACCGTCTATCGCCGGCGTGATGGCTTCAAGGGCTGGGCGATCATGATGGCCGCCATCAGCTTCTCGGTGGTCATCTTGGGTACCTTCATCACTCGTTCGGGTCTGGTTCAGTCGGTTCACGCCTTTGGCGAGGACATCTTCTCTGCCTGGCTCTTCGGAGCCATGATCGTGCTCCCCATCGTGTTCGCGATCTGGGGCCTCATGGCCAGGCGCGAGATGTTCTCCGGTAACGATGACTTTGAGTCGCTCACGAGCAAGGAGTCCTCGTACTACTTCAACAACGTGCTGATGCTCGTGGCCACGATCGTGGTCTCGTATCTCACTGTCTCTTCGGCGCTGCCGAGCTTCCTGCCTGGCGGCGGCAAGTCATTCGGCCCTGATACGTATGACGCCGTGGCGCATCCGGTCGGCATACTCTACGTGCTGATCATGGCGGTTTGCCCGCTCCTGTCATGGGGCAAGACCGAGGGCGCCACGTTCTGGAAGCGCGCCAAATGGCCGTTCGTGGGCACCGGCGTGCTGGGTGCTGCGCTGCTCACGGTCTGGTACACGCAGCTGCTTCCCATCGCCCAGAAGGTCGGCTCGTCCAACTCGTTTGAGCCACTCAATGTTCAGAGCCTCTACGCGGTCGTCGGCCTACTCGTTGCCGCACTCGCGATATCGGTCTCCGTGTTCATGTTCACCGAGGGCGCACGCCGTAGGGCGATGGCCAAGGAGGAGTCCTTCGGGGCGGCTCTCTGGCACATCATCACGCATGCTCGCACGCAGTCCGGTGGCTACCTCACGCACCTGGGCATCGGCATTATCCTGATCGGCCTCATCGGCTCGTCGATGTACGTTGACGACATGGACTTCGCGATACCGCAGACCCCCGGTGCGAACTTCGAGGCTGCTGGCTATACCTTCACCTTCAACGGGATCAATGAAGTGAACATCCCCAACGGTGATGTGGAGAGCACGCTCGCGTTCGACGTGACCGATGGATCCAGACTGGTCCAGACTGTCACGCCCGGCCAGATCTTCTACTATCGCCAGCAGCAGACACGACTCAATGTCGATGTGATCACCCAGCCGCTGCGTGATGTGTTCGTCGTCTACAACGGAATCGATGCCGCCGGCAACATTCAGATGAACGTCAAGATCAACCCGCTCATCAGCTTCGCCTGGGCTGGGTTCGTGATCCTGATCATCGGCTCAGGCCTCGCCTCGTGGCCCAAGAAGCTGCCCGAGGCTCGTCCGGTTGCAGCCGTGAGCAAGAAGCGTCGGTAGACATTCATGACTGAAGCACTCACAACAGATGTAGCTCTGGAGGTCCGGGACTTGTCCCGGACCTTTGGTGTGCGCAAGGCCCTCAACAAGGTGGATTTCGATCTTCCTGACGGAGCATTCCTGTCGGTGTTCGGGCCCAATGGCGCAGGCAAGACCACGCTCATCAAAGTGCTCACCACCGTCACGGCTCCCTCAAAGGGTACCGCCAAGGTCTGCGGACTCGACGTGGTCCAGGACGCCGTGGGTCTGCGGGAGAAGATCGGACTCATCAGTCACAACCCGCTGCTCTACCCGGATCTCTCCGCAGAGGAGAATCTGCAGTTCTTTGCTGAGATGTACGGCATCTCCGAAGCGCAGGATCGCGTCCGCGAGCTGCTGGTGAGCGTCGAACTCGATCATCGTCGCATGGACCTCGTGCGCACGTTCTCGCGCGGCATGCTGCAGCGTCTCTCCATTGCGCGTGCGCTCCTGCACCGGCCCGAGGTCCTTTTCCTCGACGAGCCGTACTCCGGCCTCGACCCGCACGCCATGGATATCCTGGACGGTCTCATCGCCCAGATCCGCAGCGAGCACACCTTCGTGATGATCAGCCATGACCTCGACAAGGGGTTGGAGCTCTGCAGCCACGCGCTCATCCTGGC
>DFBG01000089.1:6389-6786 GCA_002367305.1 Actinobacteria bacterium UBA3086
TTCAAGGCGACGTACCGTTCCACGGTGGGTATGGGGGTGGCGTGATGGCGACATCATCCGCAACGCGCCCGTCGGCTCGAGCCCTCTCGTGGAGGCAGTTCAAGGCGATCCTTCACAAGGACATCGTCATGGAGCTTCGCACCAAAGAAATGATCACCTCCATGGGGCTCTATTCGCTACTCACCATGGTGGTCTATCAGATAGCGCTCTCGCAGTCAGGGTCGTCGTTCGACCCAAGGCAGATCGCGGCCGGACTGCTCTGGCTCGCGTTCCTCTTCACCTCAATGCTGGGTCTCAACCGCTCGCTCGTTCATGAGCAGGATCAGGGGTGCCTTGAGGCGCTTCTGCTCGCGCCGGTCGATCGTCCGGTCATATTCTTCGCCAAGGCCATCGGCAA
>DFBG01000089.1:6819-9182 GCA_002367305.1 Actinobacteria bacterium UBA3086
CTGTTCCTGCAGGGCGGCGGCTACGGTGGTTCGTTCTGGATGATCCCGCTGGTGCTCACCGCGGGTTCCATCGGCATCGCCGGAGTAGGCACGCTGCTCGCTACTATGTCGGTGAACACCAAGGGCAAGGACTTCGTGCTCACCGTGCTCATGGTTCCACTCATGTACCCGCTGCTGCTCGCGGCGGTCTCCGCCACAACGGCGGCGGTTTTGGGTGGCGATGGTTCGGTAGAACAGTTCTGGGCCGGTATGGGAGGCATCGCAGGATATGATGCCATCATGTTGCTGGCGGCATATGCTCTGTACGAGTTCGTGATCGGCGCCTGATCGTCCGGCGCGATACAAGGAGGAATCGGTGAAGCAACTCAAGGTAGCGATCGTGCTGCTGGTGGTAGGCGGACTTCTCACGACCGCTGCGTTCTTCATGGCGTTCTACACAGCGGAGGTGCAGCGCTTCGGGACCATCACGGTGACCGAGCAGCTTGACACCGCGTATCCGCTACAAAGCGTGTCTGCCGACGGGTTCCAGTACGGACGCCCGTGGTTCAGTCAGAAGATATTCTACTTCCACGTGCCGGTGGCCGAGGCCTCGTTCCTGGTCTTTGGTGTGGCGGCGTTCTTTGCGATCCGATTCCTTATAACCAAACGGCGCGAGTACGACACCAAGAGCCGCATGGCTATGGAGACATCACTCATCTTCGTTGTGCTCACCATGATCACCGGCATGCTGTGGACGCGGGCGTCCTGGGGCATCTGGTGGGAGTGGGAGCCGCGGCTCACCACGTACTTCATAATGACGCTGCTCATGATCGCGTACTTCGTTTTGCGCAACTCCATCGAAGATGAGGAGCGTCGCGCCACATACGGCGCGGTCTTCGCGATCATTGCGTTCATCGATGCACCCATCTCGTTCTTCATAACGCGGTTGATTCCATCGAGTCACCCGATCGTGTTCCAGTCGGGCATGGCGAGTTCCAACCTGGTTCCCTTCATCGTCGCGCAAGTCGGCATGCTCATGGTGGGCTACGCTATCTACACGATGCGCATGGGCGAAGAGATCCTCTACGAACGTGTCGAAGCGGTCAAAGAAGCACTCGAGGATTAGACGTTTCGCGCCTGCGGGCGCGTTGATCAAGGAGGAACACCTCATGGATCCGACCAACACCGAACTCTACAAGCTGGTTCTCCACGATGCTCCGTATGTGATCGCGGGCTACGGCGTGCTCTGGGCCGCCCTCGTGGTCTACGTCGGAATGGTGCTGCGCCGCATCATGCGTCTCGAGAAGGAAGTCCTGATCCTCGGGGAGTCCGTCGAGCGTCGGAACGCGGAGTAGCCACCCGGTGTCACCCGATTCGTATATCATTGACCCTACCGAGGCGACGTCACGTATTCGGTGGGGTCGATGTAGTTCAGTCTCATCAGTTAGGGAGGTGTGCAAGTGGAACAGATAGCTCTTGTGGCACGCTGGTTCGCTCTCGCACTTCTGACGGGTGCGACCGTGCTCTACGCATATCAGTTTCTGGTCAAGCGTCCCGCCATCGCGTGGTGGGCTCGCTTCTTCACCGGGGCAGGTCTGCTGACTCTCACTGCATCGATCGGTCTCACCTCAACGGTCACCGATGGCACGATCCTCACCGGTCCGCGCAATCAGCTGATTCTCACCGCGTGGGCGTTCGTGGTCCTCTACTTCGTGGTCGAACACCTCATCAAGCTCAAGATCTACGGCACCGTGCTGATTCCCGTGTCTGTGGCCGTGCTCGTGGTCGCGGAGTTGGTTGCGGATACGACCATGACTCTGTCGCCGGAGGCACTCAGCCAGCTCGATAACTGGCGTGTCGGCATCCACGTTGCATTCATCGTGTTCGCTAACGCCGGTTTCGCCATTGGTGGGCTGGTGTCGGTGCTCTATCTCGTGCAGGGCGCTCAGCTCAAGAACCATCGCACCAACGTGCTGTTCCGTCGCCTACCGTCGTTGGGTCAGACGCAGAACCTCGCCAGACGCTCGATCGTTCTGGCGTTCCCCGCATATACGGCTGGGATTGTTCTAGGTACGCTGCGCGCCATCGAGACTGATGTCTCGGGTTGGTGGGCCGATCCACGTGTGATGCTCTCAGGTCTCGTGTGGATCGTGTTCGGCGGCTATCTGATCGGCCACTATCGGCGGGGGATCTCCAACACCACTGCGGCATGGATCGCGATTGGCGGAACTGCGGCCGTGGGCGCACTCTCGATAGCGGCACGTACATTGCCGTCCGGTTTTCATGTCTTCGGTCTGGGCGCATAAGCCACAGAATCCTTGGGGGGATACGCAACGATGAATGGTGACTTCACCCGACCACGGTATCCGGTATTCCTCGATCTC
>DFBG01000036.1:0-5723 GCA_002367305.1 Actinobacteria bacterium UBA3086
CTCGTGGGGACACGTACCACGTGTTCGTCCAAGATCCTCTCTAACTATGAGAGCGTCTACGACTGTACCGCCGTGCGCCGCATGCTCGACGCCGGTGCGATACCCGTGGGCAAGTGCAACATGGACGAGTTCGCTTTTGGCAGTTCCACAGAGAACAGCGCAACCGGCCCCAGCCACAACCCTTGGGATCTTGATTGCGTGCCCGGCGGCTCCAGTGGTGGTAGTGCAGTGGCGGTTTCCGCTGCTCAGGCGGTGCTCTCGCTGGGTTCCGACACCGGAGGCTCGATCCGCCAGCCCGGTGCGCTCACTGGCACCGTGGCGCTCAAGCCCACGTACGGCCGCGTGTCGCGCTACGGTTGTGTCGCCTTCGGCAGCTCGCTCGATCAGATCGGGCCTTTCGCCCGCACCGTCGAGGACGCCGCGTTCGCGCTTTCCGCCATGAGCGGCAAGGACCCCATGGACGCGACCAGCATGAATGAACCCGTGCCCGACTATGTCGCGGCGGTCACGAATGCTCGGGCCAACGGCATGAAGGGCCTGCGCGTGGGCATCGTCCGCGACATGCTCGACATGGACGGTCTTCACACGCGTATCAAGGGTATGACCGAGGAGGTCGTGGGCACATTCGCGCGTCTGGGCGCCACGGTGGGCGAGGTCAATCTTCCGACGAGCCAGCACGCGCTTGCGGCCTACTACATCATCGGGCCGGCCGAGGCGAGCTCGAACTTGGCTCGTTTCGATGCGGTTCGCTACGGCGTTCGCGCACCCGAGGCCGAGGACGTGATGGATCTCTACATGCGCTCGCGCGCCGAGGGCTTTGGCCCAGAGTCGATCCGTCGCATCATGTTGGGCACCTATGCTCTGTCTGCTGGTTACTACGACGCCTACTATGGCCAGGCTCAGCGCGCTCGCACGCTCATCATTCGCGAGTTTGCCGAGGCGTTCGCCGACTACGACATCCTTGTGACTCCCACGAGCCCTGAGCCTGCATTCAAGATCGGCGAGAAGGCTGCCGACCCGCTCACCATGTATCTCAACGATATCTTCACGATTCCGGTGAACCTCGCAGGCAACTGTGCGATCAGCGTGCCGATGGGCAAGGCCAAGGGACTTCCCGTCGGAGTGCAGCTGATTGCGAATCACTTCGCCGAGGAGACCCTGCTCGGTGCGGCCGCCATGCTGGAGAGAGAGATCAGATTCGATTCCACGCCGCCGTTCGTACGGTAGTGNNCTGGGGTAGTGCGCTAGGCGTCGTCTAGGCCTGCGGTGGAACTCCAGTCGGGTTTGAGTTGGAATTATGGCTCAAACTCGACTCGGCAGATTTTCGAAGGCAACAAATCTTTCGCGGCAGGTTCCTGGCGGTAGGGGTACTGGGACTTGTTGGCAGCGGGTTCCCTCTGTGTCTCTGAACCCGTCGGTAGTAGGCGAACGATCGATCCCAAATTTGGAGCAATCGCTCGGCTACCGCCGACGGCTCTGGATACCTTCCGGTCATCCTGGGGAGCGGGATTTCGCATACGCTCTAGGCTTGGTTTCGGATTGCTTCGCATGGGATTCCGGAGCCTCCGTGAGAACTCCGCGCGCTCTTGGGAGACTGCCACGTGGTGGTGGTTTCGATGGAGTGGGGGGGGTGGTGGAGGCATGCGGTCGGCGGACAATACGCTCGAATGCCTCTTGGGGGCAAGAACTCGTACGATCCTTCTGGAACGTCTCGTCATGCATCCAGAGGGAAGGCCATGGTTCCGTGAGCTCTGTCGCGGGCTCGGCATAGGCATGAGCGGAGCGCACGATGAGCTCGACCTTTTGATAGACCTCGGCCTTGTGAACCGCGAACGGGAGGCGGGCGCGTGCTTCTATCAGGTGAACACGGACCATGTCCTCTACGAGCCGCTACGGCTACTTGTCATCGCAGCGCGAGCGTACGACGAGTACATCGAACGTCCTGCACCGAGCACCAGAACCGGTCGCTACAGGGCCAACGGATGAATGCTCGCTGATCCTTGTTGGGCATCCGCTGATCTCTTGTTGGGCCACCGCTGACTTCTTGTGTAAGTCACTGCTGTCTCCGTGCATGAGTGCAAATGTTTCTAAGAGATTTCTGAAGCGTTTCCAAAAACGCTACTATGGATGGCATCGGCATCTGGTCTGAGCGATCGAGATGAGGTGCGCGCGTGAGTGCTGGCCGGACAATGGGAGGACTGTTTCTGATGAATTTGCAGCAACCGAATGCGAATGACGCTACACAAACAACGAACCGATCAAAGAGCGTTGTTCCCGGATCGGGCCTGTGTACCCGGTGCACTGACGGATGTAAGGGAAACTGCGAGGTGTTCAAGTCCTCGTTCCGCGGACGCGAGGTCATCTACCCCGGTCCCTTTGGGGAGGTCACCGCTGGTGGCGACAAAGACTATCCGATCGACTATTCACACCTGAACATTCAGGGCTACGCGATGGGCGCCAAGGGTCTGCCCGCGGGCGAAGTGGGCAACCCGGACAACACGCTGTTCCCGCGGGTCAGCACCATGACCGAGTTCGGAGTCGAGAACAAGGTCAAGATGAAGGTCCCCATGTTCACCGGCGCGCTGGGCTCCACGGAGATCGCGCGCAAGAACTGGGAGCACTTCGCTGTCGGTGCGGCCATCTCGGGCATCTCTCTCGTCTGCGGCGAGAATGTGTGCGGGATCGACCCGGCGCTGGAGCGCGACGCCAAGGGCAAGGTCACCCGCTCACCGGATATGGAACGCAGGATTGAGTCGTACCGTCGCTACCATCAGGGCTACGGCGACATCTTGGTCCAGCTCAACGTCGAGGACACGCGTCTCGGTGTGGCCGAGTACGTCGTCGACAAGCTGGGTGTCGAGACCGTCGAGCTTAAATGGGGCCAGGGCGCCAAGTGCATCGGTGGCGAGATCAAGGTCGACTCGCTGGATCGCGCACTCGAGCTCCAGAAGCGCGGCTATCTCGTCACGCCGGATCCCAGCGATCCTGCAATCCAGGCGGCGTTCCACAGCACGGCGATCAAGCAGTTCGAGCGCCACAGCCGCCTCGGTTTCGTCGACGAGGAAGAGTTCTACAAGAGCGTCGAGTACCTGCGTGGGCTGGGTGCCAAGCGCGTTACGCTCAAGACCGGCGCGTATCCCATGCGTGAACTCGCTATGGCCATCAAGTGGGCGAGCAACGCCAAGATCGACCTGCTCACCATTGACGGTGCCCCCGGCGGCACCGGCATGAGCCCCTGGCGCATGATGGAGGAGTGGGGCGTTCCCACGTTCTATCTGCAGTGCATGACCAATGAGCTCTGCGAGCGTCTGCGTGCCAAGGGTTCTTTCGTTCCCGACATCGCGATCGCCGGTGGGTTCTCGGCAGAGGACCACATCTTCAAGGTGCTCGCGATGGGTGCACCGCACACCAAGGCCGTCTGCATGGGCCGCGCGCTCATGATCCCCGGCTTCGTGGGCAAGAACATCGAGCGCTGGATGAAAGACGGCGAGCTGCCCAACACCGTCAGCAAGTACGGCACGACTAAGGAGGAGATTTTCGTCTCCTATGAGTCGATGAAGGCCGAGTACGGCAAAGATGCCGACGACTTCCCCATGGGCGCGCTGGGAATCTACTCCTACGCCGACCGCATCAAGGTCGGACTGCAGCAGCTCATGTGTGGTTCGCGCAACATGGACATCCCGTCCATCAGCCGCAACGACGTCATGGCGCTTACGCGCGAGGCCGCCGATCTGAGCGGCATCCCGTTCGTGACCGACGCCTACCGCGAGGAGGCACTCGCGATCATCGACGCGTAACAGGCGGGAGTGGCCGCGCGCGACGCGTCACAGGTTAAGAGCAACAGGGGAGTCGAGGCCGCAAGGCCCCGGCTCCTCTGCATTGCAGTACACTCTGACCATGCCGAGGACATCCCACAGAACCTGGCCGCAACGGACTCTTGAGTCCTTGGTCGCGCTCGCGCTCCTTTCCGCGCTGGTTGGTCCGGGCGTGTTCGCGCCGCCGACCGCCACTGCCGATGAGGTCTCCGCCACCGCCGATGAGGTCTCCGGCGCAGCAGGTCAAGGTGTCGTCATTGCAGGCGAGGGTGTCGGCGCGGCGGGCGCTCCCGATACGACCGGACGACTGCTCGTTCGATTCCGCACCGGCGTCGCGTCTGCCGTGGGAGAGGCATCCGCGGTTCAGTCCGGGGCTCGTAACGCGAAGCACTCGTCGGCCACAGGATGGACTGCGGTGGAAGCGGCGAGCGGAGTCAGCCTTGAGACGCTGCGAGATGTACTTGCGCTCGATCCGGCGGTGGAGGCCGTGGAGATCGAGCATCGCGTATTCCCCTCGATGTCCGTGGACGATCCCAAGTTTCCTCTACAGTGGGGTCTCGATGACACGCTGAGAGAGCATGACGTGTCCGCGCCCGAGGCGTGGGACCTCATGACAGAGCGTGCGTTGCCTGGCGACGCGGTCGTGGCGGTCATCGACTCAGGGGTGGAGTCCACACATCCGGATCTGGTCGGCAATCTCTGGGTCAACGCGGGGGAGACGCCCGACAACGGTCTCGATGATGACGACAACGGTTACATCGACGACACCTCGGGCTGGGACTTCTATGCAGGAGACGCCGATCCGACGGATACCTTTGGTCACGGAACGCATGTCGCGGGCATCATTGCGGCGCGCACGGATAATGCGACAGGTACGGCCGGTATCGCCGGGCCGCAGAATCCGGTGCGCATCATGCCGGTGAGCATCTTTGACGGCACCGCCGGAGGCAGCACGCAACAGGCTGCCGAGGCGTTGCGCTATGCCGTCGATAACGGCGCATCGGTGATCAACGTCTCGTGGGGCGGCCCGGATCCCGACACCGTGATGGTCGAGGCGGTCGACTACGCGGAGCAGCACGGCGTGATCCTCGTCTGCGCCGCGGGCAACTCGAGCACCAGCAACGAGGTCACCCCCTTCTATCCCGGTTCGTTCGACAATGACAACATCATCGCGGTGGCCGCCAGCACGTCCAATGGTGCACTCGCGGCGTTCTCCAATCGCGGAGTCATATCCGTGGACCTCGCGGCACCGGGCCAGGCGATCCTTTCGACCTACGTCGGCGAACGATACGTCGAGATGCAGGGGACCTCCATGGCCACGCCGTTCGTCACCGGTGCGGCTGCGCTTGTGGGCCTGCGGTTCCCGTCGGAGTGGTGGGGGTCGCATCGGCTGAGGATATTGGAGCTCTCACGACCCGAGCCCGGACTGGTGGGTTACGTGGCGTCGGGCGCGGCACTGGACCTTCCCAGCGTGCTCGCCACCATTACGCCGGAAGGTGACATGCAGCTTGCGGGCGGAGCTGCGCGAGTGAAAACGAACGCGGTCTCGCTGCGGTCGGATGTCTACGGTGCGACTCACATGGCTGTGGATGCGGATGGTGACGGGTCGTTCGAGGCGACTAAGACGTTCGACCCGCTGTTGGATATCGACCTCACTCCCGGCGACGGCACCAAAACGGTGTCCGTACGGTATGCGGGGGAGGTCGCGCAGGTACTGGAGCTCACGCGTACGATCGTGGTCGACACGGTCGCACCGGACGCGCCGTCGGGCCTGTCGGCAGCTCCGCTCAATCGCGGGGCGCAACTGGATTGGGACGCTTCGGCCAGCGACGATGTTGTGGGCTACGCAGTGTGGCGCGCGACCGATGCGGCCGGCCCGTACGTGCGCGTCGATCAACATCTCACGAC
>DFBG01000036.1:5807-8632 GCA_002367305.1 Actinobacteria bacterium UBA3086
AGCGTCATGCCCGAGTTCCGGGTCGACCGCGTGCAGGGTGCGGATCGCTACGCCACGGCCGTCGCTCTGAGCGCCAAGTCGTTCGACGCGGCTGAGACCGTAGTCGTCACCACCGGGGAGGCCTTCCCGGACGCGGTGGTCGCCTCCGCACTTGCCGGTGCGGTCAAAGGACCACTCCTGTTCTCGCGTGTCGGCTCACTGCCTTCCGTCACCGCCGACGAGATCTCACGCCTCGGAGCGTCACGCGTGGTGATCGTGGGTGGGGTGAACGCAGTTTCAGCCGAGGTCGCCCGCGCCCTCAACGCGCTTGGGAGGGTCACGACGGTCGATCGTGTGGCGGGAGCCGATCGTTACGAGACCTCCGCCGAAGTCGCACGTGAGGTGTGGTTCGAGTCGGGAACCCGTTTCCCACATGAGGCATTCGTCGTGCGCGGTGACTCGTTCCCGGATGCGGTGAGTGTGGCATCGGCTGCCTACGCTCAGGTCATGCCCGTTCTGTTGGTGCGGCCCACGTCCGCTCCGGCGAGTATGGTGCAGGCTGTGAGGGATATGGGTCTCAACCGCGTGTTCGTTGCGGGAGGGATGCAGGCGGTCTCGTCGACCGTTCTCGTGGAACTCGGGCTGCCGTACACGCGCGCTCAGGGGCCAACGCGCTACGAGACATCGGTCGCGGTGGCTGAGATGGCGATCGCACGCGGCTGGAGCGACGACTCACATATCGCAGTGGCGAGCGGTGAGCAGTTCGCCGACGCTCTCAGCGGTGGTGCGGCTCTTGGCGAGCAGTCCGGTGTGGTCGTACTGTCTCGCCCTGACGCGGTGCCCGAGCAGGTCTCGGAGTTCGCGAGTGAGCACGCTGCCGGTGTGGCGGCGATGTGGCTGCTGGGCGGCGAGAGAGCGCTCTCGGATGACGTTCTCGAAGCGCTCGAAGCGGCCGCTCGCTAGGGGAGTCGCGATCGGTTCCGGCTCGAGCCACCCGCCCCGCCCGTTCATGCGGTTGGTCATCTTATCCATTTTTCTGTAATAATTGTCTAAAATGGTTAAAGACTGTTAACTTGCAGACCGACAACCTACCCATAGTTCTAATCTGTTGCGCGCCAGTGTGGACCGACAAATCCGCTCTGCTAGTGACGATCCGGGGTGTTTTACAAGGGAGGGAGCGGGACGTCGACCGGAGCCGTGGCCGCTTCAGCGCTCAACGAGATCTCCTTCGCCGACGAGAACGTGGTGTTCGCCGGTGCCGAGGACGGTGCCGTGTATGTGAGTCGCGACGCCGGTCGTACGTGGACCCAGGCCATTGCGGCTGGAACCACGGGCGTGAATGTGGGTGCCATGTGGGTCCGCGATGCGAATAGCATTTGGATCGGTGGCGTGAATGGCGGCAACTGTCGCGTGAACGGCTCGTAGCACACGAGTTGTTCTCATAACTGTGTCTCGCAAAAGGAGGCCGGGGCTACGTGCCCCGGCCTCCTCATTATTTCTGGATCAGCGAGCCGGTGTGCGGCGAGCGTGCTTGCATGGCGAGCTCGCTCGCGTGGCGTACCTACGCGTGGTGCCGCAGAGTCGCGAACTTGCGCAGCAGGCTGCGAGTCCCCGCGCTTCCGAAGTCGACCTTGATGGTGCCGTCGCCGGTTTTGATCACGGTGCCCACTCCCCAGGTCGCGTGGAACACGTGAGAGCCCACTTCGAGTGACTCGGTCGGCTCGATCTCAGCGGAACTTGCGTGCTCCTCGGGTTCCAAGGCCTCCAGAAACTTGACCGCAGCGGTGCGCGGTTTGCCCTCGAGACTCTCGATGAGTTTGGAGACCGAGTTGCTCAAGCTGGCGACCGCATTGTCGCCCAGGACCCAGACATCGGTCGGGTCCATCTTCTGCAGGACATGGAGCTTGAGGCTGTCCCTCACGGTATCGAAGGACCGTACAAGCACCAGCGATCCGCCCGACCCCGATTTTGCGAGACAACTAACGGCCATTTCCGAGAGGTGGGCGCGTCGGCCCGCCGTGACGATGGCGACCGTTGAGCTCACCAGTGGATCGTCGTGCCCATCGCACGCGCTCGAAGCCTCAGGTGAGAGAGACTCCGTGATCCGAGCGGCGATCACGTTCAGGCACGCGTGCATGAGTTTTGAGGTGGCTCGTTCGTCCGCCAGGGGCTTTAGGAGAAGGGCGTCGAGTACGGCACAAGAGGCTTCACCCGACAGACCCGATTCCTTGCTGGCAGCTTGCTCCACGACAGGAGCCAGCGTGGTTGCATGCTCCTTGAGCCAGACCTGGAGAAGCTCCATGGATTCTTCATCCGAGGCCGCAAGCAGTCCGATCACTGCGGCGTCGACGAAGCCCTCGGCTTCTGCGTCTGTGCTGTCGATGATGATGTTGTTGGTGCTGGTTTCTGTGTTCACCCGAGTAGTTTCGCCTCACACAATCATGGTGCGCGTTCACTGCGGTGACCTCGACCATCGGTGGGAACTCGATTGAGTCCCGAGCGAAGCGTACTGGGAGGCCCGAATCTCTATTCTATCACTTGCCGTCTGTTCGCCCCATGCGCCGATTCCGAGGTCTCGCGCACATCACTCCAGAGAATCCGCCCGCACGCGCCCAAACCCCGCCCGACTTGCAGTAGAATCGTGGTCGTGACTGTTCCGCGTAGGCGTGCCGACGAGTGCCGCCCGCGCGTGATCGATTGACTTTTGGTGACCCGATACGAGGGGAGTGGCCGCATCCATGGCCAAGGACCGTCTGCATGAAGTGCTCAAGGACTGGGAGGCCGTCATAGGCCTGGAGGTCCACACCGAGCTCACCACGCTCAACACCAAGATGTTCTGCGGATGC
>DFBG01000033.1:0-692 GCA_002367305.1 Actinobacteria bacterium UBA3086
GTTCCATCCGCTCCTATCGACCTGCGAAGGCTTTCCCCCGCCACAGCAGTACTAGGTTCAATCGAGCCACAACCGTGCTATTTTATCGCGAACATGAGCTCTCCCGCACATGCGAGTTCGCCGTCCACAAAAGCTTGCGCACTCCCAAATCCTATGGGACCGCGCATCTTGGTGATCTCGACCTTGAGCTCAAGCGTCTCCCCCGGCACAACCTGGCGCTTGAAACGCACCTTGTCGATACCCGCGAAGAACGCGATCTTGCCCTGATTCTCCGGAACTATGAGCAGTGAGATGGCGCCCACCTGAGCGAGCGCCTCCACGATCAACACGCCCGGCATGACCGGGTACTCGGGGAAGTGGCCCGGCACCCAGAACATATCCTTGGTCACATCCAGATAGCCGGTCGCACTCTCACCGGCAACAACGTTCTCCGCGCGGTCCACGAGCCGAAAAGGTGCACGGTGCGGAATGATCTGCTCAATCTCCTGAGCGTTCATCATGCGTTACTCCTTCTCATTTCAGTCGTCGCCACCCTCGGACGTCGCACTGATCGCTTCCTCTTGCACTTCCACGTCGGCCCCAAGCGAGCCAAGTTTCTCAACGAATCTCTCGTAGCCCCGCTCGACATGGTACACATCGCCGATCTCAGTGACCCCTTCAGCGACGAGACCCGCCAACACGAGTGCTGCCCC
>DFBG01000033.1:724-3064 GCA_002367305.1 Actinobacteria bacterium UBA3086
ATCGCATGATGGGCCTCTATGCGGACCTCTGCCCCCATGCGCACGAGCTCGTCGGCGAACATGAAGCGATTCTCGAACACGTTCTCCGTGATGATGCAGTCACCCTCGGCAAGTGCCATGAGAGCCATGAACTGAGCCTGCATGTCAGTGGGAAATCCAGGATAGGGCAGTGTTTGCACGTCCACTGGATGCACCACGCCTGTTCGCTCGATCGTGACCCCGTCAGGAAGCAGTGATACGTCACATCCTGTGGCACGGAGCTTCGTCAACACGAGCGACAGATGCCTCGGATCGAACCCGCGGACCGTGACCGGACCGCCGCAGAGCGCCCCGGCGACGAGGAACGTACCTGCCTCAATGCGATCGCCCACGACCCGATGCTCCACCGGATGCAAAGCATCCACACCCACAACGGTGATGGTTGGAGAACCGACCCCCTTGATATCAGCGCCCATGCCGATGAGGAAATCGGCGAGATCGGCGATCTCCGGCTCGCGTGCAGCATTATCAATAACCGTCGCTCCGTCTGCGAGCACGGCGGCCATGAGCAGATTCTCCGTCGCCCCCACACTCGGGAAATCCAACGTCACATTGGCGCCTTTGAGTCCCTCGGGTGCGGTTGCGTGGATGAAACCGTGGCCGAACTCGATACGCACACCCAGCTCCTGTAAGCCGCGAATATGCATATCTATCTTGCGTGAGCCGATGTTGCACCCGCCGGGCATGGCGACATTGGCCTGACCGAGCCGAGCGACAAGGGGTCCCAGCACCGCGATCGAGGCGCGCATACGCGACACCATCTCATAGGGTGCCTCGAAGGAAGTGAGTTCAGTAGCATCCACCGTGAGCGCGTGATCCGTGCGCTCGACGACTGCGCCCAATCCACGAATGACCTCGGCCATGACGCCGATGTCCGAGATGGTGGGCACATTGGTGATACGCGAGACTCCAGGGGCGAGCAACGACGCCGCCATGAGTTTGAGCACCGAGTTCTTGGCACCTTCAACGCGGACTTCGCCGTGTAGAGCACGACCGCCGCGGACAATGATCGAACGCATGATGTTGATGAACCCCTCCGACCGCGAATGTCAGCGGTGATAGAATCCTCGATCGTATGACCAATCAAGGGTAGCCGACCCCGAACGGGGCGGCAACGCGAAACGCGTATCTCGTTCCCATGCTGTAACACAGGGGGAGCGAATCCCGATCGGATCCGCTCCCCCTGAAATCGCGTTGCGCGGCGAACAGCAACTAGCCCTGCTTGCCGGCAACCTCAAGCTGAATCTCACACCACTTGAGATCACGCTCGCAAGCGTCGATGTCCGCCTCGGCGTCCGCTGGCAGCTCGGCCATACGCTTCTCGGCCAGCTCCTTCGCGGATCGCGCACGATCGACGTCGATCTGCGAGGATGCTGCTGCAGCGTCTGCGAGGATGATGACCTTATCCTCATGAACCTGGATGTAGCCACCAGCCACCGCGAACCACTCGACCTCGTCACCACCGAAACGCACTCGGATCTCTCCGGGCTTGAGCGCACTGACGAGCGGCGCATGAAGCGGCAGAATGCCGATCTCGCCATCGATCGTCGGAGCGACCACCATCTCCACCTCGTTGGTGTAGACGATGCGCTCTGGCGTGACTATCTCGCATAGGAGAGTGCGTGCCATCGGAAAGCTCCCCTCTTAGGCCTTCGCCATCTCGGCGGCCTTTTCGAGGGCCTCCTCAAGCGTACCGACATACCGGAAAGCACCCTCAGGTATATCGTCATGCTTGCCGGCCACGATCTCGTCGAATCCACGAATGGTGTCCTCGAGCTTGACGTACTTACCGGCCATACCCGTGAACTGCTCGGCCACGTGGAACGGCTGGCTCAGGAACTGCTGGATCTTGCGAGCACGGTTCACGACCAGCTTGTCCTCCTCGGACAGCTCATCCATACCGAGAATCGCAATGATGTCCTGAAGATCCTTGTAGCGCTGGAGGATCTCCTGAACGTCACGAGCGACACGGTAGTGCTCCTCGCCGACAACCTCAGGATCGAGCGCGCGCGACGTCGAACCCAGCGGATCGACCGCGGGGTAGATGCCGAGCTCAGCGATCGAACGCGAGAGAACGGTCGTGGCGTCGAGGTGCGTGAACGCCGTAGCGGGCGCGGGGTCGGTGAGGTCGTCAGCAGGCACGTAGATTGCCTGTACGGACGTGATCGAACCCGTCTTGGTCGAGGTGATGCGCTCCTGCAGCTGTCCCATCTCGGTAGCCAGCGTGGGCTGGTAACCGACGGCGGACGGCATACGACCGAGAAGTGCGGAGACCTCGGAGCCTGCCTGGGTGAAACGGAA
>DFBG01000172.1:0-5228 GCA_002367305.1 Actinobacteria bacterium UBA3086
CGACGTGGCCATGCGCATGTTCCCCAGTGCGACTGCACATCCCACGCTCTACGTCATCGCGGGTATGGGGGCGCTCTACGCATCGATAGGCAAGGTACCCTTGTCGACGGCGATCATTCTCTGTGAGACAACGCGCAACTTCACCATGATCGTCCCGCTCATTATCGCCACGACCGCCGGTTTCCTGGCGTCGGGCAGCCATACGATCTACGAGAGCCAGCATGCCGACGCGACGCGCGAGCAGGCGGACATCTTGAGCCGGGTTCCCGTTGAGCAGGTCATGGTGGCAGATCCGATTGTGGCGAGAACTGATATGTCGGTCATAGGCCTTCTGAGGCTGGTGGGCACCACACGACATCATGGATTCCCTGTGGTGGACGCCCACGACAAGCTTGCGGGTGTCATCAGTTGGAAAGATGCACAGAATGTGCCATATCAGGAGCGTGAAGATCGCACGGTGGCCACGGTGATGACTACGCCGCCCATAACGATGCGTCCGTATGAGAGCGCTCGGCGTGCGCTGGATCTGATCGAGGACAATCACATCGGTCGCGTTGTGGTGGTGGATGCGTTGTCGCCTGACACGGTTGTGGGTATCGTCACCAAAGAGGATCTCATCCAGGCGTATGCCACTCGTATTCACGCAGAGCGGTCCGCCTAGCCTCTCGTACGAGAGTGGTAAACTCGAATCTCAGTCGTTCATACAGCGAGGAGGCTGTTTTATGCGTAAGGAGTCCCTTGAGTTCTTGAGTACCATGGTCGAGGCTCCATCTCCCTCCGGTTTTGAGCAACCGGCGGCCAAGGTCTTTCGTGAGTACGTGGCTGACCTGGCCGACACGGTGGAGACCAACGTGATGGGTTCGGTGCATGCCACCGCCAAGGGTACGGCGGGTGGCCCAAGTGTCATGCTGGCGGGCCATATCGATGAGGTCGGCCTCATGGTCACTTACATCACTGACGATGGATTCATCGCCTTCAAGCCCGTGGGCGGTGTCGATCCGCATCTGCTGCCCGGTACGCGTGTTCGGGTGCACACCAAGGGCGGATCGCTTCTCGGTGTTCTAGGTCGCATGCCGATCCACCTTCTCGAGGAAGAGGATCGCAAGAAGGTCACCCAGATGCATAAGCTGTTCATCGATCTTGGTATGTCAGGTGACGAGGTCAAGAAGCAGGTGCGCATTGGCGATCCCGCCACCTTTGACGTTGGTCTTGAACTCTTCGGCGACGGCATGGCCGTTTCCCGTGCGTTCGACGACAAGATGGGCGCTTGGGCTGCTGCTGAGGTGCTGCGCATGGTCAAGGAGGCTGGCGGTGCCAAGGGTGACGTGATCGCGGCCGCCACCGTGCAGGAGGAGGTCGGCCTCCGGGGCGGCATCACCTCTGCATACGGTGTGGATCCCGACGTCGGTATCGCTATTGAGGTCGGTCACGCCACAGACTACCCGGATGTGGACAAGCGCAAGCACGGCGAGGCTAAGTGCGGCTCCGGTCCCATCATCTCGCGCGGGGCCAACATAAATCCCCTGGTGTTCGATCTGCTCATCGAGGCAGCCGAGGCCGAGGGCATTCCGTATCAGATCGACGGTCAACCACGCGGGACGGGCACGGATGCGAACGCGATCCAGCTCTCTCGTGGAGGTAAGGCTGCGGCGCTTGTGAGCGTGCCGCTGCGTTACATGCACACGCCAACCGAGGTGCTATCGCTGGAGGATCTGGAGAATGCCGCGAAGTTGCTGGCTGCGTTCGTGCTCAGGCTTGAGCCGGGGACTGACTTCACCCCGTAATCGGTTCTGGCTTCAAAGTGGTAGGATTGCGGGCGTCCCGTACAGTTGTGCGGGGCGCTCGTTTCTCATCTGTGAGGATTCCATGGCTCGCGAACGCAAGAACATAGCCACCAACAAGAAGGCGTATCACGATTACTTCGTGGAGGAGACCTACGAGGCTGGCATTGCCCTGTCCGGCACGGAGGTCAAATCGCTGCGCGAGAACGGCGTGTCGCTGCGGGACAGCTTCGCACACGTCAAAGGTTCCGAGGTCTGGCTGCACAACGTGCACATCGCTCCCTACAGCCATGGCAATCGCGCGAACGTGCAGACCAACCGTAAGCGCAAACTACTGCTGCACAAGCGCCAGATCCGCTATCTCATCGGCAAGACCAAGGAGCAGGGTCTCACGCTGGTGCCACTCAAGTTCTACTTCAGCGAGTCGAACTTTGTGAAGGTCGAACTGGGCCTCTGCCGAGGCAAGAAGAACTACGACAAGCGCGCCACGATCGCCGATCGCGACCAGAAGCGTGACATGGAACGCGCGCTCAGGGACCGTCAGAGGTCGTAGTCGTCTATTCCAGAGAGTCCAGAATGCCCCGAAGCGTGTCCTCTGGCACCTCGCCGACGACCCGATCGACTTCTTCACCGTCGGTGTTCACGAATACGAACGTGGGAATGAACTGCACGCCGTAGTCGGAAGCGAGCGCTTCTCCCTCCGGCTCCTTCTCGATCTCATAGATTGCGAAGTCCACTATTCCCTCATACTCAGGCTGGAGCCTGTTGACCACAGGCTTCATCTCTATGCAGCTGGGTCACCAATCGGTGTAGAACTCATACATTATGGGCAGGTCGCCTGAGGGCGGAGTGGCCGGTCCCGAAGATGTGGTGCTGTCGGAGCTGGAACATCCGATCATGGCTCCCAGGCAGAGGGTTCCCGCCAGACCGAGAAGCAGCATGCGCGCTATCGAGCGTTTTCTCACCATGTCATCTCCTGTTGGTATCGTGGTCAGAGAGATTATGCCCATACACGCGGGTGTTTCGCGCACACAAGGCATGGTCTGTGCTTCAAGGTGGGATATACTCACTGAGCGTTCGAGCGGTTCAGCGGAACGCGCGGCACTTTGAAAAGTTCGATTCACCACCCTTACCGGGGGCGACTGGATTCGACACCATATGTCTGAGGGAGGAAGCAGGTCGAGGTCCCCTCGCCTCGTTAAACAGGGGGAAAGACGCTCAAGCGTCAACAATGACTACGCACTCGCTGCCTAAATAGTGCAGCGACGTCGCCCGTTGGACGTTCCCGCCATCGGTTCCCGACGTCATAACAGGGAACTCACCGCCGAGCCCATGATGGTAGGCTCAGCGGGACATCTCACTATCTAGGAACGGGCACGCTCGTTATCACGTGTAGCCCCGCCCGAAACCTCAAGTGGTGACTGAGCCTGGAGATGCCTCCCAGGGATATATCGTGGACCGGAGTTCGATTCTCCGCGCCTCCACCAGAAAACAGCGGGGACACGTGTGTTCCCGAGATGAACAGCCCGCCTTTGTGCGGGCTGTTCGCGTTCTGGAGCGAACCTTCTTTGTGAGCCCCATCGTTGAGAGTGTAGGTGGGGCTTGAGGCGGGAATCATATCGTATGCACGTCCAAGGGCCCAACGTTCGCTCCATAAGGGGAGGCGATTGCGCGTGGGTGACACGGCTGATAAGCGAAGCGACACTGTCCAAGGCAGTCATCGGCTGTTCATTGATGCTCTGAGCGATCCGGCCTGGGTCACTGATTCCGCGTGCGCGGTAACGCATGTCAACGCTGCCTGGATCGAGTTCACTGGGCGAGGCGAGATCGATAACCTCGGGGAGAAGTGGCTCGATGGCGTGGCCCCCACAGATCGTCACGTTGCCGCATACTCGATCGATGTGGCCTGCGATAGCGCGATCGCGACGAAGTTCGAAGTCCGTTTGCGTCGTGCAGATGGACAGTGGCGCTCGCTGCTCTGCCTTGCGAGCCCTTGGTTCACTGAGTCAGGAGATGTCGGGGGACTAGTGGGACAGTGTCAGGATCTCACCGAGCGTCAGGAACGTGAGGAGCAACTCGCATTCATGGCGTCGCACGATGCGCTCACTGGGTTGCCGAACAGACGCACCTTCGTTGAGGAGCTCGATCGTGCGGTGTCGCGTGCGCGACGTGGCGACGTCGGTGTTCTGCTCTTGCTGGACGTGGACAACTTCAAGGCTTACAACGACGCGCTCGGTCATCTCGAAGGCGATCAGGCGCTCGTGAATTTCGCCCTGCTCCTGCAGACCCACTTACGTGCGGGTGATCTGTTGGCCCGCATCGGCGGCGATGAGTTCGCCGTGCTGCTGGAGAACACTGAGATAGCAGTCGCACGTGAGATCGCGGAACGTATGCGTAACGCTGCATCACATGAGGAGTTCGTGACCGATTCGCGCCGGTATGGGCTGGGGCTCAGTGCGGGGCTGGTGCGCATCGACGGCAGACTCGACGCACGCGAGCTCTTTGATGTGGCGGATAACGCCATGTATCGCGCCAAGGAGATGGGGCGCAATCGGATTGAAGTGCATGACCCCACAGTGATCATTCCGCCGCCCCACTCGAGATTGGCTGCGCGGATACAGAAAGCGCTGCGTGAGGGTTCGTTCGTTCTGCATTATCAGCCGGTCATCCGTCTCGAGGACGGTTCGGTGAGTTACCACGAGTCGCTACTGCGCATGTCCGACGAGGATCAACTTCTGACTCCGCCCGAGTTCCTTCCCACCGTCGAGCGGTTGGGTCTCATGCCGCGTATGACACGGATGGTGGTGCGTCTGGTGCTTCAGGCGATGCGAGAAAACCCCGAGGCGTCCATATCGGTGAACCTGAGCGGAGCGGACCTCATCGACGAGTCACTTCCGCGCTTCATTGAGGAATCCGTCGATGCAGCCGGGGTCTCGGGCGATCATCTCACCTTCGAGATGTCCGAATCTGCGCTCATGGGCAACCTCGCGGCGGGTCGATACTGGGTCGAGCGTATGTCGCGTTTGGGTGCGCACTTCGTTCTGGATGACTTCGGCAGCGGCCTCGGTGCGTTCGTGTTCTTGCGTGACCTGGACGTCGATCAGGTTAAGTTGGGACGCGATATCGTGGGTTCGCTTGCGGTGAACGGTGAGCATCACGAGTTCGTGGGCGCGATTCGTTCCTTGGTGGAGTCGCAGGGGAAGATTGCTGTGGCCGCGTTCGTGGAGACAGATCACATGCTCGAGAGCGTACGGGAGATCGGCTTCACATTTGGCCAGGGCTATCAATTGGAGGAGCCCTCTGCGGAGCTCGGCCACAGAACGACTAATGAGTAACTTCTTCTGCGTCACCTTCTTGTCATATTCATGGGCTAGAATTCCCATGAGATGATGTTCGACGCCATTGGAGATCCATGGGACGCACGCGATGGGGTCTGTCGGAGAGTGA
>DFBG01000172.1:5270-9039 GCA_002367305.1 Actinobacteria bacterium UBA3086
TACGGCGACATCGCCCGCGAGGTCTTCGACGGCAGGCTGTCGGCTCGATCCTCGGGTCTGTATGAAATGTTGGGAGAGGTCTGCACGGAGCAGGACGCCCGACGCGGGACCATGCTCGCGTCGCTGGTGGTTCGCAAGGACAGCGGGATTCCGGGCAAAGGCTACTTCGCTCACGCTGCCGGTTTGGGCCGCGATGTGTCGGATCCGGAGGGGTTCTGGCGCAGCGAGGTCGAGAAGATATGGCGTGTGTGGTCTGACGAGGAGCGTGACTGCGAGTGATAGATCTGGTAGCCGATCTGCCTGCGTGGCTCAAATACGTGGTGCTGACCTTCATTCCGTGGGTCGAGCTTCGCGGTGCCGTGCCGTTGGCCGTGCAGCAGGGCGAGCAGCTCTACATCCCGCTCATCTTCCTCATCAACTGGGCGATATTCTTTCCTGTGTACTTCATCGCCGGATGGATATACGACTGGATTCCCGTGGGATCGTGGCTGCATCGAAAATTGGAGTCCATCAGGGAGAAGGCTCATCCCAAGGTGGAGAAGTATGGCATGGTGGGTCTCGCTTTGTTCGTGGGCATCCCGCTGCCGGGGACTGGAGCGTATTCCGGCTCGCTTGCCGCGTGGCTTCTGGACGTGGAGTGGCACAAGGCGGTGCTCGGCGTGGGAATGGGCGTTACACTGGCACTCACGATCATGTGGGGTGGATCCGAGTTGCTTGCAGCAGGATTCCGGTTGTTCTAGGAGGTATCGAGCGTGCAGGATAGTTCTCCATGTGGGGCGCGCGTGCGACAGGCTCTGGCTGGCGAAGTCGTTGAGCCGCCCGTCGTTGGTCTCACATTCGTTGTGCCTGACATCCTCACCTCCGTGTATCAGGGGGCTGGTTCCATCGGCGCAGCACTAGCCTCTATGGCGGTCGATAATGATCTCGATTTCGTGTTCATTCCTGCTTCGGCGGTTTGGGCGCTCGAAGCGGTTGCCGCACTCTCCACCGCAAACACCTGCATGTTCTGGGTCGTTGACGGACCGCTCGGCACCGTTATCAAGCGACGAGGGTTCGAGGATGCGATCAAGGCCTCCTTGCGTGAACCTGAGATGCTCGCTCAAGAGCTGGAGCAGGCGGCTGCCGAGAAGCAATCGCTGGTTCGCGAGGGGCTCCAGGTGGGGGCCACTGCAATCGTGGTGGCCGATGATCTGGCGTCACCAGAGGGACCTTTCACCGCTCCGGATTTCATGATCTCTGAGGTGGTTCCGCGTCTCGCTGCCACGGTGGCCGATGCGATAGGGGAGGTTCCGGTGATCGCGCACTCCGATGGTGACATCGGTGCGTTCCTGCGTCCCCTTGCGCATGCCGGTTTCGACGGCGTGCATATGGGAGGCATGGGACAGGATGTGTTCTCTCGGCTGCTCATGAACGCGCGACGCTCCAGCATCAGCGTCATCGGCGGAATTGAGGGCGCCGACCTGCGTCGAGGCTTGCCTCAGGCGGTTCGGGCAGGCGTGCATGTATCATTGCATGCACAGATCGGCGGTCTTCTGATCGCGGATGACGGGGGTATCTCCACTAGCAGTGAGCTATCTGCATACATGACCGCGGTGCAGTCGGTACGTTCGGGTGCTCCTCGTCTCGGTAGGGACGGCTAGATGGCACGCATTTCAGAGTTCACACTCACCGGGCCTGCAACCCCTCAGCGCACTCGAGTTGCCGCACTTTTGGACTTCGCGTCGGCCATGCTGATCGCGGTGCTCGCGTTTCCGTTCCCCTTCGTCCGCGCATCGTGGGGAGTGACAGGACTCATGTTGGGTATGTTCGGCGCCATTGCCGTGATGCACGTGGTGTACTTGGAGGCGGTCGTCACCTTATGGGGCCGTACGCCGGGCATGTATCTCATGGATCTGGGATTGGATACCGACGAGATCGATGCCACCGTGCGTTTGCGCTGGTCGTTCGGCTGGGCGCTCTCGGCACTGCCCAGCGTAGCCAAACCCGCTCTGGCTGACCCGGTCACCGGTACGGCCGCCCGTCTCTCCGGCCTGCCGACGAGGTCGACGCGCGAAGTGTAGGCGCGCTTGTTCGGACTTCTGTGGCCTTCGGCTGCCCCGGATTCAGGCTCTGAGTGTCACAAGACTCGAGCCCACATCGCATCCGACATCTCTGGCTATGACAGGGCACTTGATCCTGAGGACATGGTAGATGGGCCGAGGGACATCGCTCAGAGTCTCGTAGTTGCCCTGTCCCTTGGCGATGATCACATCGGCGGCATCGAAGAGGCTGCGTAGTTCGGCGTCACACTGCTTCAAGATGGTCCCGGGAGCGTCCGTGCCGTTGTCGATCACCCTGACGAGATCGGTCAGACCCACATTCTTGGCGTCCGCCATGGTGGCGTCATTGATAATGGGGGCTCCTCGGACCACAGCGGTGACTCGTTCGAGGGGAAGTTCCTCGATGAGCACTCGGTCGAAGACGATCTCACCCGTGTTGTCGCACAGATAGAGGATAGTCTCCGCAGCAGCGATTTCCTCGCGCATAGCCGTGAGGGTCCCGTGATCGAGGTCGCACTGCAATGATTCCCGGATCGCGATGGTGACCGCTTCATCCCTCAGGTGATTCGATGCCCCGAAGTCGATGATGTTGCCCGCGATCGCCAGTCTGACGGCCGTCTCGAACGGGTCGGAAGATTCGGCGACCATCCTCTTGAGCTCCGGGTACAACTCGAGGGCGAATGCGTTGAACCGCTCCTTGACCTCCGCATAGGGATCAGCGACCCCGCTCTCCGTACGGATGATTCGGTGGATCATTTGCGCCATCGCCGGAGGGGTCATCGTCGAATCCGTTTCCGCCAAGGCTGCTGCTGCCATTCGTAGCGTGCGATCGTGCACGGAGGAATCGTCGGTTGCCATACGGGAGGCGGTGAGCGCTTGGTTCATGAAACAAGGGATGCAATCTGCGAACATCTTCATGGTTGCGGTGACTCCTCGGGTGCGGCGGTGCTCGGGGTTCTAGAACGCGAGGTTCATGAGAAGACCCATGGTCAGGGCGATGATGAGCATGAGGCCCGTTGCTTTGAGCGTGTCTTGCCAGCCCAGTTCACGAAGCATCACGGTGTAGGTGGCCACACAGGGAAAGGTGAGTGCGAGGAGCACGCACGCTTTGACTAGTGTCAGCGCCGGCAATCCGAGCGGGGCGAGCATCCCGACGGCGACATCCTTGCGCAAGAATCCCAGACCGAGGGCGAGCGCCGTTTCCGGGGGCAGGCCGAACAGACGGTCCATGAGTGGCCCGGTGACGCGGGCGATGGTCTCGAACGCTCCGCTCATGTATACGAGGTCCACAACCAGCACGCCCAGGAGCACAATCGGCACGGCCTCATGGAAGAATCCGCGGAGTCGCATGGCGAGCTTCTTCCACAGCGTGTTGAACGCGGGGCGTCGGTATGGCGGGATCTCCAAGATGATCTCGGGTAGGAAGTCCTTGCTCGTGAGGCGCAGGAACGTGCCCAGCACAAACCACACGATCGCGAGGATGCCGTAGACGAGCGCGATGTACCGAAGGCCCATGGGGCCGAGCAGAGCGAAGATCATGGCTTGCATCGATGCGCACGGTACGCCGACGGAGATGAGGGTGGCGGCGATGAATCGCTCGCGACGAGTGTCCAGCACGCGTGTTGCGAGCACGCCCGGCACGTTGCATCCGAACGCCAACAGGATGGGGATGACGGCGTATCCGTGAAGTCCCAGGCGATGCATCGTCCGGTCCAGCAGCACGGCGAGCC
>DFBG01000172.1:9169-14552 GCA_002367305.1 Actinobacteria bacterium UBA3086
GACGTAGTTTCCGACGAGGAGGTCGTGCACGATTCCGGCACCGCCGAGGGCGTCGGAGAGAGCTATCACGATCGGGCGCCAGAGAGTCTCGAACAGAGGCTCCATGATGAACATGATGATCGTCTCGCCTATGAGCCGAACGGACGCGAATGCCGATACGATGACGAAGGCTCCGAACAGGATGCCTGAGACCGGCCTCACGCTGATCTCCTCGAGAACATCGCGCCACGTGTGATGACGGTGTTCGATGGTCTGCGCATCCGTGACGATCGAGCCGATGGCACACCATACGTCACCTTCCGGGAATGCTGCAGGCGCCGGTTCCTTGGCGACCCGTTCCACGGAGTCAACGAGTTCCTTGATGCCCATACCCGCGAGTGCTGACGTGGCGACCACAGGTACCCCGAGTTTGGCGGACAGTGCGTCGGTGTCGATGTGGATGCCGCGATGCTTGGTCTCGTCCCAGAGGTTGAGGGCGACGACCATGGGTATGCCGCGTTGACGGAGTTGGAGGGTGAGTGCGAGATTCCGCTCGAGATTAGTGGCGTCGACGACGTTCACGACCACTCCGCCGTCTTCATCGAGGATCTTTCGTGCGACGTCTTCTGCAGGGCAGGTGGGATCCAGGCTGTAGCTGCCCGGGACGTCGATGACGGGGACGCGCCCCCCGGCCAGTTGCATGAAGCCCTCAAGGAACTCCACGGTGGTGCCCGGGTAGTTGGAGCTCATGGTACCGATGCCGGTAAGACGCGAGAAGACCACGCTCTTTCCCACGTTGGGGTTCCCAACGAGGAGTATTCGTGTGGGGATCACGTCGTATTCTGTCCATGTTGGTCGTGCGCGTGGGTTTTGTGAGACGCACGTTCCACGCGCACGCGGCGTGCGATGCCGCGTCCCAGTGCGACGCGGAAGCCGTCGCACTCGACGGTAATTGGGCCACCGGAAGGCATTGCCCCGAGTTTGGTGATCGTCTTTCCCGCGCGCAGGCCCATGTTGGAGAGACGAGTTTGCAACTCTCCTCCGCCCACGATGTCCTTGAGGACCGCTTTCTCACCCTGCCGGAGCATGGTGAGCGTGTCGCCCTCAACGGACGGGTGATTCCGGCATGAGTGATGGTGTCGTCTGCCGAACATCGCGTTCACCTCCCCGGAAACTGCGATTGAGTGCATGAATCACACATTTAGTCTACCAACATCAAGCGTGTTCGTATACATGAAGTAAGCCCTGAATGCAGGAGAAGTGCCGATACGGGGACAAAGAGGACCGATGTCATTATTTGATCTTGGGAATATCACCCCGTGTGCTTGCAGGTCTACCACGCGACTGCGGGCTTCGACGCCAGGGGAGACTCGGGTGGTGGCGACCTCGGCACAGGACGTCTTCGACGAGTTCCTGCGCAACAACCAGAACGCTGACGCCGCAGTGGAGGGGCGGCTTGTCTATCAGTAGAGGCAGATCGCATCTCTTGGTCATGGTGCAGAGAGCCCTGTTGGGTCTGTGTGGTGCATTCTGGTTCTCATTGGAGTTGCTCTCGATCACGGGTGTGGTCGACTTCGGCCTGTCCGCAGGAGCCACAGTTCTCGGCGTTCTCATGCTGGGAAACGGTGGTGCACTCCTTCTTGCAGCGAGATTCTCACTCACGGGTCGGAAGCTGATCGATTACGCCACGATCGCTTTGGCTGGCACCAACGCTGTTCTCAGCATCACCGATGAGGTGGGTCTCATGGACATCGTCTCTTTGATCGTATGCGGTGCCGTCATCGTTCTGGTCGCACTCAATCTCAGATCGACCGACTGACCCATACTGCTGTGCGAAACGGATTGGACCGGCGAATCGTGTCGACTCGTTCCCTGTATGGCGAACGCGACGCATCTCGATTTCGAGGTTCATCTGTCACAGTGCAGGTGAGGAAGCATCTGCTAATATTCCCACAAGCGAAGGCGGCCGGCACCGCTACTGTCTGCGGGTTGGTCCATGGGGAAGGACCGCAATATGCGCACGTTCGTAACCTCGTCGGGACGGCTGAGGCTGTTCGTAACCGTTGTCCTTGCCCTTTCTTTGGTGCCACTTCCGGGCATCGCCTCTCTTGCTCCCTCGGGCGTCCGACCACTCGGTTCGGTAAGCCTTCAGACGACTGAACCCTCCATGATGCGTGTCGCCGGTGCCGATCGGCTTGGTACCGCTCTCGCCATTTCGCAGATCGGGTGGGACAGTAGCGATACGGTGCTTTTGGCGGCGAAGGACAACTTCCCCGATGCGCTGGCGGGCGGTCCGCTGGCTGCGGCGCTCGACGCACCCATTCTGCTCACTGATCCATCGGAGCTCACTGCGGAGGTCGCCGATGAGATCGTTCGCCTCAGTGCGACGAACGTGATCGTTCTCGGTGGACCGACTGCGGTCAGCCCTGCCGTCCTCGCCGATCTCATTGACGCGGGTATCGCGCCCGAGGCCATCGAGCGTATTGGTGGCGATGATCGCTATGAGACCTCAACGCTGGTCGCGCGACGCGTGATCGAGCTTGTGGGAGGGTGCGACACTGTTGTCGTCACCACAGGAGAGAACTTCCCGGATGCCCTTGGGGCCTCCGGTATGGCAGGATTCTTCGGCTGGCCCATCCTGTTCGTGCGCCCCGACGCAGTTCCGCCCTCCACGGCTGCACTGCTTGCCGAGCTCGCACCTGAGGATGCTCCTGTCTCGCCGATCGCCACCCTCGTTTTGGGTGGGGAGTCGGCCGTGGGAGCCGATGTGTTGGCCGTGCTTCCGGCCGCCACGAGAATTGGCGGCGCTGATCGCTATGAGACTGCGGGCCTGATCGCCGAGTGGGCGTTCTCCCGAGGCGCCAGCTACGATCACGTCTACTTGGCCACGGGCCTTGATTTCCCTGACGCGCTCGCACTCGCTCCGCTGGCAGCGCGCGGCGGATTCCCCGTCGTGTTCACGCGCCCTGATGCTCTTCCTGCAGCGACTGATGACTTCTTCATGAGTCACTGTTCCGCCATCGTGGATGTGACGGTCGTGGGCGGCGCACTCGCTGTCAGCCCCGATGTGGAGGCTGCCGTCGCGTATGCCGCCACTGAGATCGCCAATGCGGACGCCCAGGAGATCGATCCGGCCACGGCGAGTCTGCTCGAGACCATGACACCCGGTGGTGACCTCGTGTTCAGCGGCGACAGTTCACAGCTCGACGGACTGGTGGATGGCGCCGTGCTCTCCTCAGAGCCGACCACCTCCAATCCCGACGGATTCTTCCGAAAGGTCACCGGCGTGGTCGACTCCGGCGGGACCGTCACCGTCCAGACCGTGCAAGCCACGCTGGCCGACGTGCTGGTCAAAGGCTCATTCGATGTGACCGGTACGCCCGATGAGATACCTCCCGCGCTCCCGCCTGCGGTCGACATCTCAGCCGGTACGGGCTTCTCGCTAGCCGTGATGGCGGATGGAACGCTGTGGGGTTGGGGCACCAACACCGAAGGGCAGTTGGGACTCGGCTACGCGGACGGTACGAGCGTGAACAAGATGACTCGTATCGGTGACGATACGGATTGGCGCGCGGCCTCAGCCGGTTGGTCGTACGCGTTCGGCATCAAGCAGGATGGCTCCCTCTGGGCTTGGGGTAACAACAGCAACGGGCGCCTAGGTTTTGACGCGAGCGTGACGCAGCTCAATGAGCCGACGCTCGTGAGTGACGCAGCGTGGTCGCAGGTCGTCGCGTACCAAGGGCATGCGGCAGGCATCCGCGAGGATGGCACGCTCTGGGCGTGGGGATGGAACGAGCACGGCCAGCTGGGCATCGGCGACAAGGTCAATCCGTGGGCGATGATTCAGGTCGGAACAGATACAGACTGGGCGACTGTCGACGTGGGTGAGATCCATACCGTCGCCCTTAAGACAGATGGCTCTCTCTGGGGGCTGGGGAACAACTTCTGGGGCCAACTGGGTCTGGGTGCAACCATTGAGACTCTGAACCCTGCTCGCATCGGCACCGGTCTGTACAAATCAGTGGCCGCAGGGCATCGTCAGACGCTCGCTATCGATCTGGACGGCAAGCTGTGGGCGACCGGATACAACGTTCTCGGTTCGCTCGGTGATGGAACGCAGGCTGGAAAGACCACTCTTGTGCAGGTCGGATCGGATACTGATTGGTCCACCGTGTACGCCGAGGGATATGCCTCGATGGCCCTTCGCGAGGATCGCACTCGTTGGGCGTGGGGTAAGGACTTGGCCGATGGGCTCGGGCTCGAAACTCCAGGTGACCGGCTCGTCCCGACCAAGGGCTCTGAGGATTTCAAGTGGATGCAGCTGGATATGCAGATGGCTGGGGTTCTTGGAACCGACATGCGAGGGCAGCAGTGGGCGGCCGGAGACAACCAGTGGGGACAGCTCGCAGACGGCACGTTTGTGACACGTGCAGCGCTCGAACCGCTGATCGCCGACGAGGCATCACTTCGCACACTGCCGGAAGGCGATTTCACCGGTGAGCCCGATGTGACCCCGGCGGGGATGTCGCCTGCGGGCGAGGTGGCTCCCGAGGAGTATATCGGGCGCTGGTGGGAAGGCTTCGTGATTCGCTACTACCCGGACCTCAATGATTGGACGTTCGAATCGTGGGCGCTTCAGAATCCCAGCGTGTACTACGGACGCTATCTGCGGTTTGACGGCCATGCGAAAGTCAACTTCTCGTTCTACATGAGCGGGTCGTTTGACTTGGATGGCATGCGTGACATGGGCATGTACCTCGCGGTCGACGAGGGTTTGTCCCTATACGTCGACACGACCAAGTATGGTGCGTATTCCGGCTCGATACTCATGTGGCCGATACCCAAGATGCACCTCGCCGTCGTTGGTTTCATGGCGGGACCCGTGCCGGTGTGGTTCAACGTCGATATGGTGGTGCTCACGGGCCTCGACGGCTACTTCAACGCGCCCGCCGTGCACTTCCGTCAAGAGGGTGATCGCACAATCGGCTTCGAGTGGGACCGGTATTACGGGTTCAACCAGGTCAACTATGGGTCCAATGACAGCTACTGCTACGCGCCGAGTCCGCTCGGGACTATGTCGGTCAAGTTCTGGACCAGCGCCGAGCTCCAGACCATGATGTACGGCATCATCGGCCCGTTCGTGAAGTTCACGGGCTTTGGAGAGGTCGAGGCGAACACGGCGTGGGATCCGTGGTGGAAGCTTGAGCTCGGCCTGGATGGAGAGGTCGGGGCCAAGCTCGACTTCTTCGATTCGATCAATGAGACGTGGAGCATCACCCATCCGCTGATCCGATGGACGGTCGCGAAGGCTCCTGGGCCGTTCCCGTACTGATCTCTTCGCGGGTTGAGAACCTGACTTTCGCGAAACCGAAAGCTGAACCGAATATGAGAGGAGGCGCCGGGA
>DFBG01000151.1:0-4737 GCA_002367305.1 Actinobacteria bacterium UBA3086
GCGAACCTACCGCGATTGGTCCAGAACTCAATGGTGTCGCCCGCGTCCAACGCGCCATCAAGCGAGATGGTCGCCCACTCGCCCTCGAGCCAGGAGACACGCCCGATCGCAACACCGCGGTTGTTGGGACGGCCATAGCTCATCATGCTGTTGCCGCGCTCCTCCAGCAGATAAGCAGGAGAGAAGCCGCGGCTGAACGCCTCGTCCAGGATTGAACGCTCGGCCTCGGTGATGCTGAAATCATCCGCGTTCTCAAGAGCACGATCCAGCGCGGCACGGTAGACGCTCGTCACGAGTGCCACATACTCCGGAGACTTCATGCGCCCTTCGATCTTGAGAGCGGTGACTCCGGAAGCGATGAGTGCGGGAAGCTGTCCTATACCGACGAGATCGCGGGGGCTCAGCAGATAGAGGCCCGGGGTCTCAACGACCTCACGGCGACCGTCGGTCAACTCGTATGGCATACGACAAGGCTGCGCACAGAGACCGCGATTGCCCGAGCGACCGCCGATCATAGAAGACATGAGGCACTGCCCGGAGTAGCTGACACACAGCGCACCGTGCACGAACGACTCAACCTCAATGCCCGGGAGAGCCGAGAACGCCGCGATCTCAGTGAGAGAGGTCTCGCGAGCGAGTGTCACGCGAGCGGCTCCCAAGCTCTCCAACTCCTCCACCGTGGCAGAGTTGTGCGTGTTGAGCTGAGTTGACGCGTGCACGCGCACGTGCGGAAGTTCTCGTCGCAACAAGCGCAGCAGCCCGAGATCCTGCACGATAACGGCGTCGATACCAGCCTCCCACGCACGAGAGACCATCTCGACAGCAGTTATCATCTCCTCGGCCAGTACAAGAACGTTCGCAGTGAGGTAGACTCGAACGCCATGGAGATGAGCGTATCGGCATACGTCGGGAAGCTCCTCGAGTGAGAAGTTGGTGGCACCGCGTCGAGCATTGAGACTGTCGACTCCCAGATAGACCGCGTCGGCGCCGTTGTTCACCGCGGCACGCAGGGATTGGGGTCCGCCCGCAGGTGCAAGGAGTTCGGGCACGTGGGGTGTGATACGCGGGTTCGTCTCGGAAAGAGACTGGTCCTGATTCATCTTGATAAGCCTTCCTGTGACGCGCTGTGTATCGCGGGAGCGATCCATCAGCGATGTCGGCACGGTAACGTCACGGTTCGGTATGGCACGAACGTCGCACCATGTAGCACAATAGGCAGGTTGGAGGTGAGCGTCACCGATGTCAAGTAGACGGACTCGCGCGCGTCGTAACAAAGGTGTCAGCACAGGCGTGATCGTGCTGCGCGTAGCCGTGCTCGTATTCGTGGTCCTCGTGGGCCTCGTTGCAGTCGGCGCATTCACCGGCTATTCGGTCGCCTCCTCCTGGCTCGAGGATCTCCCCGACTACCAGTCGGCCGAGGCGTTCGAGTTGGCACAACCCACCAAGATATACTCCGCCGACGGCGTACTTCTCGCCCGCCTCTTCCTTGAGAACCGCACCGTGGTGCCTATGTCCGAGATCGCCACCGACCTGGCCGATGCGATCGTGGCCATCGAGGACGAACGCTTCTACCAGCACGACGGCGTGGACTACCTGGGGATCGCCCGTGCTGCGGTCAAGGACGTGATCTTGGGCGAGCTCGAAGAAGGCGCCTCGACGATCACCCAGCAGTACATAGACAACACCGTGCTTAGAGACGAGCGCACGGACCGGACATTCCGCTACAAAGCCCGTGAGGCGTATCTCGCTCTGGAGCTTGAAAAGCTCAAGCCAAAAGAGGAGATCCTAGGCCTCTACCTCAACGCGATCTATCTAGGCCAGGGCGCCTACGGCGCAGAAGCGGCATCCCATGCGTTCTTCGGCAAGAGCGCGATCGACCTCACCCTGCCGGAAGCAGCCACTCTGGCCGGTCTGGCACAGGCACCCAGCCGTCTCGATCCCTACCGCAACCCAGAAGGCGCAAAATATCGTCGAGACCTCGTTCTGGGACGCATGCTCGCAAACGACTTCATCACCCAGACCGAGTACGACGAAGCGATCGCCACGCCAATTGTGGTCGAACGCAGCGATGAGCCTGAAGGCGGCATCTATCAGGCGCACTACTTCGTCGCACATGTGAAGAAGGTGCTGCAGCAGGAGTACAGCCAGGCACTCGTGTTCCAGGGCGGACTCACTGTGCGCACCACCCTCGACACCCGACTGCAGGGGTATGCCGAGGATGCGGTGTTCTCCCGCTACTACCGCGAAACAGACCCCAACTGCGCTCTCGTCTCGATCGACCACACCACCGGTCACGTAGTGGCCATGGTCGGCGGAGACGACTTCTCCGAGAACAAGTTCAATCTCGCCACACAGGGCCGACGCCAGCCGGGATCATCGTTCAAGATGTTCGTCCTGATCACGGCTCTCGAGGACGGCATGCCACCCAACCGCTATGTGAACTCGAGCTCACCGGCCAAGATTCCCACCGACCCCGTGTGGATCGTGAACAACAGCGTGGGTTCTGGCTCAGGCATGATGACCATGCAGTCGGCCACCCGCGGCTCGGTCAACACGGTGTTCGCACGTTTGATCTTTGAACTGGGCGCAGAGAAGGTCGCTGCAACCGCCCGTCGGATGGGAATCACTTCTGAGATACCTGCCTATCCATCGATCGCACTGGGCACACACAACGTCTCCGTCATCGACATGGCTTCCGCTTTCGGCACACTGGCGAATCTGGGAACTCACTACGACCCCGTGGTGATCACCGAAGTCATCGATCGCGCCGGGGAAACGGTGTTCGAGGCGGATCCGGTCGCAAAAGACGTGGTAGACCCCGAGGTCGCGTATGCCGCGATCAACATCATGAAAGGCGTCATCACTGGAGGCACCGCCCGACGCGCCAACATCGGGCGTCCTGCGGCCGGAAAGACGGGAACGAGCCAGAACTACCGGGATGCCTGGTTCTGCGGCTTCACTCCCCAACTCACCACCGCGGTCTGGACCGGATACTACGAAGCGGAAACATCCATGCGCAACGTGAACGGCGTGCGCGGCTTCGGTGGTACGCTCTCGGCTCCGGTATGGGCGGACTACATGTCCAAGGCACTCGATGGCTTGCCGGCTTTGGACTGGCCGCGCCAAGCAGCTCCTGACTATCGCTGGGACTCCGACTGGGCAGCTACTCAGCCGGCAGACTCCTATGTCGGATTCGACCTCGAGGATGTTCTCAAGGATCTCAAGAATTCAGACTTCAAGATCGTGATCGTCGAGGAGTATCATCCCGAGATCGCCGAAGGCGTGATCATCGAACAGACTCCCGAAGAAGGCGACCCGATAGCACCGGGCAAGACGCTCACGCTCGTCGTCTCAAAGGGCGTCGACCCCAATCCGCCGCCCCCACCCTCGCCGCCGACCACCGGCACGCCGAGTCCTCCCACCACAAGCACTCCCTAGTTGAGCGAAACGAACGGCCCGCCCCGAAAGCTCGCGGCGGGCCGTTCTCATGCCATTTCTTGCAGAGGCGAATCCACGCCCCACGTGTTCACTTGTTACGAGCGCTTCACACGGACCATTCCTGACGTGCACACGATCTCGATGTCCCCCGCCTTCTCGATCTCATCGAGAATGAGGTTCATACCGATCACGTCAGAGGAGATGTGTCCGGCGATTATGAGATTAAGCTTGAGCTTCTCGGCGCGCTTACGATGCTCCTCGGAGTAGTGCATGCCGACGAGTGTACCGACGCCCGCTGCTGACAGACGATCAAGCGCATCGGTGGGGCCTTCGGTGCCGCCGGTCATATCAACGACCATGCGTCCGGGACGGTTGGAGCCGGAACCTTGGATCAGGATGGGACCGTAGCCCTTCTTGGCGGCATCCTTGTACTCGGGGATCTCGCGCAGTGCCTTGACGACATCATCGAGAGTTTCAGGCTCGGCGGCCTCGATATGCGCCTGAACGAACGCGTTGACCGAGTTGTCAGCCGGCGTGTGACAGGACATCGATGCGAAGTCCAGCAGTCGGGCAGCGTCGATCGCACGATAGTGGTTGGCCGGCATGATGCGACGGCGCACCTCCTGCGCACGTGGGCCGATGAGCGCATCAGCAGCGCCGATGCCGACACCCTGGTCGGCCCAAAGGTCAGCCTGCATAAGCATGACCTCGTGAAGGTTCGCGAATCCAGGACCCTCGGGGTGATGAGCGAACACCAGATCGATCACAGCGCCCTTCTCGCGCAGGCGGTCAGCCAGAAGGACTTCCGCAGCCTCCATATCGATGCCGGTGATGAGACCGCGGATCTCCATCTCAGGATCGCCCAGACAGATGCGGGTATCGGCGTAGGGATTGGTGAGTTTCTCGGTGTCGAAGAACTCCTTTTCCGATTCGTCGAGTTTGTCGTACGCCTTGCGCGCATTGGCCAGTACACGGTCGAGCTCGGACTGATCGCGCTTGTCCTGCCTCATCCCATGCTCCACGGCGATACGGTAGATATCCTTGAGTTTCACTGACACCGGCTACCCCTTTCCTGCTCGCGTCACCTGAGTGCGACGCGGATCTTCAGTACGTTCGACCTTTCGAGACGTACCCGTGCCCGTCGAGATAATAACGCAACTGCAGCTCCCCACCAGCCGAGAGGCCGATGCGACCCGAGGTCGCGACCTTCTCGTGGGGTGCTCGCTGCAATGTCCGAAGTCGAATCACGCTCTGGGCGATTTCCTGTCCGTTGTCAGCCAGGGTAAGACCGAGGGCTTG
>DFBG01000151.1:4775-7486 GCA_002367305.1 Actinobacteria bacterium UBA3086
CATGGCATCCATTCCGACCCCCGGTTCAAGCGCGCGGATCAGGACCGCCCCCGCCGTGCCCTCCGACTCACACACAAGGTTGAGCATGTGATGACTGCCATAGGTGAAATAGACGTACAGATGGCCGGGAGGACCGTACATGGTGGCGTTGCGTTTGGTCATGCCCTTGGTCGCCGCGTGAGAACCCGGGTCATCGGAACCGAGATACGCCTCGGTCTCAACGATACGGCCGCCGGTGAGCACCCCGTCCTTCTCGGACGTGAGGACCATGCCCAAGAGATCGGGAGCGACTTCACGCGGATCCCGATCAAAGAACGACGCCGACACGCAGGGCATGTCGGCGATCGTAGCGGTCATAAGGGGGCTATCGTCGGCCAGCGGGATCACCTACTTCAGGAGTGCTGTGACTCGATCCATGCAACGTCCACGGCGAGCGCATCACGCGCAGCCACCAGCTGATCGAGAACCGCGTCGTTGCCCGTGCCGCCTTCACTCACGCGACGAGCGACCACACCGTAGATGTCGACAGCCTCGATCGCGTCAGCACCGAACGCCTCGTCGGCATCAACGAACTCCTGCGTGCTCATGTCCTGCAACGTGCGGCCCTCACGCTCGAGCTTGAGCACAAGTCTGCCCACGACCTCGTGTGCATCACGGAACGGCATCCCCGTGCCGACGAGGTAGTCGGCCAGATCGGTCGCCGCCATGAATCCGCCTTGCGCTCCGGCGAGCATCGTCTCGGTGTTCACGTGCATGGTCGAGATCATGCCCTCCATGGCGCGCAGGCCGTTGGAGAAGGTGTCGATGGCGTCGAACACACCCTCCTTGTCCTCCTGCATGTCCTTGTTGTAAGCGAGGGGCAGCCCTTTGAGCATGACCAGCAGGCCGGTGAGATCGCCGACTACACGACCCGTCTTGCCGCGGGTGAGCTCAGCGAAGTCCGGATTCTTCTTCTGCGGCATGATGCTCGAACCGGTGGAGTATGAATCGTCCATGGTGATGAAGCCGAACTCCTCAGAGGACCAGAGGATCAACTCCTCGCAAAGTCGCGAGAGGTGCACCATGCCCACGGTGCAGGCATACGCGAGGTCCAGCAGAAAGTCCCGATCCGAGACCGAGTCCATGGAGTTGGGGCTCACGACCGAGAAGCCTAGCGCATCGGCAACGAACTGGCGATCGATATCGAACGTGGTACCGGCCAGAGCGGCAGAGCCTAACGGCAGCACGTCGGCAGCCTCGTAGGCGTGACGCATCCGCGTGACGTCGCGGGTGAGCATCCAGTAGTACGCCAGCAGGTGGTGGCTGAAAAGTACCGGCTGCGCCTTCTGGAGATGTGTGTAACCGGGCATCACTACGCCATGATGCTCCTGGGCGACATGCAGCAACGATGCGCGCAACGCGTTGATGAACCCGATGAGTTCGAGCGACGCGTCCTTGGAGTACATACGCGTGTCGAGGGCCACCTGGTCATTACGACTGCGTGCGGTGTGCAGGCGACCGCCGGCCGTTCCGATCTTCTCGGTCAGCGTGCGCTCGATCGCCATGTGGATGTCCTCATCGGCGATGCGGAACTCGAACTCGCCGTCACGTATGGAGGTGTACACCTCTGCGAGACCGGACTCGATCTCGTCGGCATCCGCCTGGGCGATGATGCCCTGCTTGGCCAGCATGCGCGCATGGGCGACGGAACCCTTGATGTCCTGGGCCCACATACGACGATCGACCATGAGCGAGGCGCCGTACTCCTCGAGGAACGCGCTTGGGGACTTCTCGAACCGCCCACCCCAGGGCTTCTTGGCGTCAGTCACGCTGGTGGATCCTCCAATGCACGCAAGATGCGTGCGATCGATTTCTTAGACTTCGCCCTCTTTGCCAACCTTGCGACGCTGACGTGCCCAGACCTTGGTGGGCAGACCATGCAGATCGATGAAGCCCTTGGCAGCCTTGTGGTCGAAGCTGTCGCTCGCGTCATATGTGGCCAAGTCGTAGTCGTACAGCGAGTACGGACTGCGACGGCCGACGACGACACACGAGCCCTTGAAGAAGCGCAGACGCACATCACCGGTGACCAGTGCCTGTGTGGAGTCGACGAAACCGTCGAGCGCCTCCTTGAGCGGCGAGAACCAGAGTCCGTTGTAGACGAGCTCGGCCCACTTCTGCTCGATGTGGAGCTTGTAGTGGAGCACGTCACGCTCCAAACAGAGGTCCTCGAGTGCTTTGTGCGCCTGGATCAAAGTGAGTGCGCCAGGCACCTCGTAGACTTCGCGGGACTTGAGGCCGACCAGGCGGTTCTCGATCATGTCGATACGACCGAAGCCGTTCTTACCGGCGATCTCATTCATGGCGAGGATGATCTCGTGGAACGACTTCTTCTCGCCGTTGAACGAGACGGGCAGACCGCCGACGAAGGATATCTCCGCGTACTCGGGCTCGTCGCATGACGGCACGTTCGCGTCGCCGGTCATGGTGTAGATGTCCGCGGGCGGCTCCACCCAGGGATCCTCGAGCACGCCGCACTCGATGGCGCGACCCCAGAGGTTGTCGTCGATCGAGTAGGGATTCGCCTTGGTCGTGGGCACCGGAATTCCGTGCTTGACCGCGTACTCCATCTCCTGATCGCGCGTCTTGAGCTCCCACTCGCGGACCGGGGCAAGCACCTCGATGTCAGGATCGAGCGCCGAGATGCCGACCTCGAAACGGACCTGGTCGTT
>DFBG01000151.1:7530-8040 GCA_002367305.1 Actinobacteria bacterium UBA3086
GTGCGGTGGGCTTCCTCGACCAAATGCTTGACGATGATGGGGCGCGACATGGCCGAGAGCAATGGGTACTTGTTCTCGTACAGCGCATTGGTGCGGAGCGCCTTGGAGAGGAAGTCCTCCACGTACTCCTCGCGCACATCCTTGACGATGGACTCAACGGCTCCAACGCTGAGTGCCTTCTGGCGAACCGTCTCAAGGTCCTGGCGCTCCTGACCCACGTCGATCGCAAGCGCGATGACATCAACGTCGTGATTGTCGATGAGCCAACGGATCGCCACTGACGTGTCGAGTCCACCGGAGTATGCGAGTACGACTTTCTCTTTGGCCATCTTCTGGTGCCCTTCTTCTCTTGACGCACACCGCTGGTGTGCGCTGGAAATGACGATTGGAAGCGGTTTAGTGCTCGCCGCGGAACTTGTTCAGGTTGTCTACCAGTTGCTGGCCCGCCTCAGGTGTCTGCGCGATCACGAGGATCGTGTCATCGCCCGCCACGGAACCGAGCACGTCGGC
>DFBG01000151.1:8131-14298 GCA_002367305.1 Actinobacteria bacterium UBA3086
TAGACACCTTCCGGAAGCTTCTTGAGTCCCATCTCGCTGATGTCACGAGAGACGGTGGCCTGCGTGCAGGCGTATCCATCCTTCTCGAGCTGCTCCACCAACTGTCGCTGCGTACGGATGTGGTGGGCACGCACGATATCTCGTATCGCGTCCTGCCTCTTTGTCCGTTTCTTCATAGTGCTCCTTCGCTCACTGCGCTTGATACGGCCGACGATCTACCCCATGAGGAGTGAGAGCAACGCCTTCTGTGCATGCAGCCGGTTCTCGGCTTCGTCATACACGATCGAATAAGGCGCATCGATCACCTCATCGAGCACCTCCTCGCCACGGTGGGCGGGAAGGCAGTGCATGAAGACCGCTCCGTCGGCGGCCTCTGCCATGAGTGCCGGGTTCACAGCAAAACCAGCGAATGCTGCAATGCGTGCAGCGTGTTCTTCTTCTTGACCCATCGACGCCCACGTGTCCGTTGCGACCACGTCGGCACCATCGACCGCAGCGATCGGATCGATGCCGATGCTGATGTCGGCGCCTGTCTCCGACGCGATCTCCCGCGCCTGTGCGACGATGTGCGCCTTGGGCTCGAAACCTGCCGGTGTCGCGATGGCGACGTCCATACCGGTGAGCGCACCGGCAAGCAGGTACGTGTGAGCCATGTTGTTGCCGTCGCCCACATATGCGAACCGAAGCGCGTCGAGCGCGCCTTTGTGCTCGCGGATCGTGAGCAGGTCAGCAAGACCCTGGCAGGGGTGGTAGTCGTCGGTGAGCGCATTGACGACCGGCACCGAGGCGACATCCGCGATCTCTGCGACGAACGACTGATCGAACGTGCGGATCACGATCGCGTCCACGTAGCGCTCCAGCACACTGGTGGTGTCGGCCACGGTTTCGCCACGAGAGAACGCGCTTCCCTCGCCGACGAGCACGACCGGAGTGACACCCAAGCGCGCGCATCCGACTTCGAACGATACGCGCGTGCGCATGGAAGGCTTCTGGAAGATGAGCGCTGCCGCGCGCCCGGACAGAGGTGCGCTGTGGTCGCCAGCCGCCCACGAGGCCTTCTGAGCCAGAGCGGTGTCGAGCACGAGCGAGACCTCCGATGGCGTGAGGTCCGATAACGCCAACAGATCACGTCCTGATAGTGGTGTCGTCATCGCTCACTCCTCTCCGTCGAAAAGTTCATACAAAACCGCACAGAGTGTATCAATTTCTGTGGTTCCACACACCAGTGGGGGCAGAAAACGTAGAATATTCTCGCCAACATTATTCAGAACGAGGCCTTTCGTCAGTGCGGCGGCGGCGATGTCGCCCGCAATAGGCTCCGAAAGCTCTGCTGCGACCATCAGTCCGGCACCCCGAACCTCCGTGATCGCACCGGTCCTCTCACCCAGATCGATGAGGGCGTCACGCAGATACGCCCCCACCTCAATGGCGTTCTCACCAAGACCCTCGCATGCCAGCGCGTGGATGGTCGCACAACCCGCGGCGCAGATGACGGGACCTCCCGCAAAAGTCGACCCGTGGTCGCCCGGGGAGAAATACTCAGAAAAACCCTCGTACGCAAGGAGCGCCCCGATGGGCAGACCGTTGGCCATGGCCTTCGCCAGCGGCATGAGGTCGGGTCGCACGCCGTACGCCTGATGTGCGAACGCAGGTCCGGTGCGAAAGAAGCCCGTCTGGACCTCGTCGAGCACCAGCGCCGCATCATGAGCATCACAGAGCGCTCGGGCGGCTTCAAGATATTCAGACGTGCAGGGGTAGACGCCCCCCTCGCCCTGGATCGGCTCCAGCATGACGGCCGCAGTGTTGGGGCCGACCGCCGCTTCAAGAGCTTCGATGTCGTTCAGAGGCACATACGTGAACCCCGGAAGCATGGGCGCGAACGGATCCTGCTTGGCCGGCTGAGGCGTTGCCGCCAACGATCCCATGGTGCGCCCGTGGAACCCACGCAGGGCAGTCACGATCTCATACGCGTCGTCACCCTTGCGCTCCTTGGAACGCTTGCGCGCAAGCTTGATCGCCGCCTCGCATGCCTCGGTGCCTGAGTTTGCGAAGTGCACCTTGAACCCGTCGCCGGCCAGCGTCACCAAGTCGCCCGCGAGCTCGGCCCGGTGCTCCACGTGAAAAACGTTGCTCACGTGCGTGAGCTTGGCAACCTGCTCTTGCACAGCAGCCACAACGGCGGGGTGCGTGTGGCCCAGGTTGACCGCGCCGATCCCCGACATGAAGTCGAGGTACTCGCGCCCGTCGTCATCGTAGAGCCGCATGCCCTTACCGGAAACGAACAGAACGTCCTTGCGCGCGTAGGTGTTCATGTGGAACTCGTCATCGTGTTCCTTGAGGTGTTCGAACATCTCACCCATGTCTCACGCACCACCCTCGAATGCCGAAGCGAGTCCTGAGGGACCAGGCACCTCGCCGGTCCGCGTGAGCATGGTACCGACGCCGGCGTCGGTGTAGACCTCAAGGAGCAGTGCGTGGGGCACCATACCGTTCAGGAGATGCGCCCGACCCACCCCGCCGCGCAGCGCTTTGGCGCACGCACCGATCTTAGGGATCATCCCTCGCGAGAGGGCCTCGGACATCATCATCTCCTCGGCCTGATCCAGAGAGAGACTGGAGATGAGGGAGTTCTTGTCGGCGAAATCCCGATAGAGGCCGTCGACGTCCGTGAGGAAGATGAGCTTCTCGGCACCCAATGCCGCCGCGATCTCGCCTGCCACATTATCCGCGTTGATGTTGTAGGAGCCGCCATCCTCGCCCACACCCACCGTGGCGATGACCGGCACGAAACCGTCCTCCACAAGCTTGGTGATGACTGTGGTGTCGATCGCGGTGACCTCGCCCACACGCCCCAGCTTCTCCGACACCTGGCGCGCGCTGATGAGATTGGCGTCGTCGCCGGAGATTCCGACGGCGAGCCTCCCGTGCGCATTGATCGCGGTGACGAGCTGCTTGTTCACCTTGCCGACGAGCACCATCTTCACGATCTCCATGGTCTCGTCATCAGTGATGCGCAACCCATCGTGAAACTCGATGGGGATGCTCAGCTTGTTCATGTAGTCATTGATGGCGGGACCGCCGCCGTGCACGATCACCGGATTGATGCCGACGAGCTTCATGAGCACGATGTCGGATGCCACCTGCTCGCGCAGCAAGGGGTCGGTCATGGCAGATCCGCCGTACTTGATGACCACGGTCTTGCCCCACGTGCGCTTGATGTAGGGCAACGCCTCAGTAAGTGTCTCTGCTTTCGCGAACAGGTCCTTCATCTGCATTGCTCCCCTATGTCCGGTACTCGCCATTGATCCGCACGTACTCATAACTCAGATCGCACGTCCACACGGTGGCAGTCCCATCTCCCAGGTGGAGATCGACGACGACCTCGATACTCTTCTTGGAGAGCGCCTCGGCTGCCTCGACCTCATCAAAGGCGACCGCCATGCCGTCTCGACACGTGGTGATACCTGCGAAGGTGACCTCGAGACGGTCTTGGTCGACCTTGGCGGCGGACTTGCCCACCGCCATCGCGACCCGTCCCCAGTTTGCATCCGCACCAAATATGGCCGTCTTGAACAGCGGCGAGTTGGCTATCGACTTGGCCGCCAGATCGGCGTCCTTGTCAGAGGCCGCGCCGCNNTCGAACTCAGGTCCCCCCTGCTCGACAGCCTCGCCCTCCTCGGCACCATTAGCCATGAGCATGCACATGTCGTTGGTGGACGTGTCGCTGTCGATCGTGATCCTGTTGAACGACTCATCGACCGCCTCGCGCAGCATGGAGTCGCACGATGCCGACGAGAGCGGCGCATCGCACGTGAGGAAAGCCAGCATCGTCGCCATGTTGGGCATGATCATGCCGCTCCCCTTGGCCATACCGCCGACGACGAACGTCCGACCTTCGACCTCCACGGTGACCGCGGTCTGCTTCACAAAGGTATCGGTGGTCATGATCGCCTCAGCGGCAGCATCACCTGTGGCGCTGTCCAGTGCGGAGACCGCCTCACGGATGCCGCTCAACACGACCTGCATGGGCATGGGGACGCCGATCACACCGGTGGAAGAAACGGCTATGTCGGAAGGCTCGCAACCCAACTGTTCTGCGGCAGTCTCGGCCATCGCACGAGCGTCCGCATGACCGGCTGCTCCGGTGCACGCGTTGGCGTTTCCGGCGTTGACGACGACTGCACGCGCCCTGCCGTCGGCGAGATGCGCCCGTGTGATCGTGACCGGAGGGGCCGCCATGGAACTCTGCGTGAAGACTGCGGCCACCGGCACACTCTCTTGTGCTGCGACGACGCACACGTCCCGGCGACCGGACTTCTTGATGCCGGCGGCGATTCCAGACGCGAGAAAACCTTCCGGCGCCACAATGCCGCCCTCCATCCAATGAAGGGCGAAATCGTCTATTCCCCCACTCTCTTGCGTGTTCACATCAATCTCCATCGTCATCTCTATATGACAGGAACAGGCTGTAGCAAGCCCGCAGTTTCCTCATACCCGAGCGCAATGTTAGCGCACTGGATCGCCTGACCGGCCGTACCCTTGACCAGATTGTCGATCGCACACGTGGCGATCAGCAGACCCGCGTCCTTGTCGACAGCAAGCCCGATATGCGCCCGATTCGATCCCCGCACCTCTGAGGTGGCCGGCATGCGGCCCGCATCATGCACGGTCACGAATGGCTCATCGGCGTAGCGCTCGCGATACAGCTCCACCATCTCTTCAGCTGACTCCTCGCCACGCATGCGCAGGTACACCGTCGCGAGCATTCCGCGACTCATGGGCACGAGATGCGGCACGAAGGTGACCGCCGACGGCTGGCCTGCGGCCATACCGAAACCCTGCTCGATCTCAGGCGTATGCCTGTGTGATCCAACCTTGTATGCGATGAGGGACTCGTTCGCCGAAGGGTAGTGCGTAACAGCCGACGGCGTGCGACCCGCCCCGGAGACACCCGACTTGGCGTCGATAATGACACCGCGAGGCGAAACGACTCCCGCCTCCAGCACGGGAAGCGCAGCAAGGATCGCCGCGGTCGGATAGCATCCCGGGCAGGCGATGAGACGCGCATTCGCCAGTCCGGTCCTGTCCATCTCAGGCAAACCGTAGACGGCTTCTGCCAGCAGATCAGGGCTCGCGTGCGACACGCCATACCACTGCTCGTAGACCTCGACATCCTTGAGCCGGAAATCGGCTGAAGCGTCGATCACCACGACACCGCTGTCCAACAGGGGTGCAGCGTATTCCATGGCGGCAGTATGCGGAACCGCCAAGAACACGACCTTCACAGTGTTGGCAATCGCCTCGATGTCAGGAGCGACATACCTGAGATCGGTCAGACCGGAGAATGCCGGGTACACGTCATCGACGCGCCGGTCGACCTCAGATCCGGACGTCACGGTCACGAGCCGCATGTCAGGATGACCCAGCACGAGCCGAGTCAACTCAACACCCGCGTACCCGGGCGCTCCTATGATTGCGACATCAGTCATCGGTCTCCCCATCCACGGAAAAGATACGAGACCGATTGTATGCGTGCTTGCGCATATTAGTCAATATCTATGCGCCCATTGCGTGTATTTTTTCCGACTTACTAACTATTTACGTATCAGAACCTCAGATTATCCACGCAACTCCGCGCCCAGGCCCCCTGCCACCTTCTTGAGCAGGCGTTCGTACGCCGGAGCAACCTCATCGTCAGTGAGAGTTCGATCGGATGCGCGCCATGTGAGCGCAATGGCCATCGACTTCTTGCCGTCTGGCACTCCAGCGCCACGATACACATCGAATAGACGTGTCGACTCGAGCAGATTACCTCCAGCTTTGCGGATCGCCTGCATGAGACGATCACCTGCGACGGACTCATCCACCACGAGCGCGATGTCCATGGTCACCGCCGGCATGCGCGGCACCTCGGAATATGGGCGAACTTCTTTCGCCGCTGTGTAGAGCGGCTTGAGCGCGAGCTCGAACATGGTGACCGGCGCATCGACCTCATACTCCGCAAGCACCATGGGGTGCACCTCTCCCAGCCAACCGACGATCTGTCCGCGTACCTGTATCTGCACACTGCGACCCGGCTGCAGAAATGGGACATCGGCCTCCATGACGCGCCAGCCCTCGATTCCCAGCTCCTCCATGACGCTCTCGACGACGCCCTTGCCGTCGAA
>DFBG01000151.1:14383-15255 GCA_002367305.1 Actinobacteria bacterium UBA3086
CCTGCCACGGTCTCGGTCTCCTTGGCCTGCGCATGACCCTCGGTGCCGACGTACGTCGCCCCTATCTCGTAGAGATGTACATCGGGGTTGCCTCGGCGCTGGTTGTACGAAACGGCACGCAGAAGCCCCGCAGCGAGGGTGTGCCGCATGACTGCCTGCTCCCCGGACATCGGGTTGAGAAGCTCGACCGGCACACGGCCTTCAGGGATGGGAATGCAGAGGTGATCGGCATCCTCGGGATCGATGAAGGAGTACGTCATCGTCTCGTTGAGACTCGCTGCACGCAACACGTGACCGACTCGCTCACGCCAGCGCTGCACAGGCGTGAGTCCCCCCGCGCGACCGGCGGGCAGGGTGGACTGAACGCGCTCCATGCCCCAGACCCGCACGACCTCCTCGACAAGATCGATCTCGCGCTCCAGATCGGGACGGAACGAAGGCACCTGAACGGTCAGGATGTCGTCGCCCTCCACCGTGAGCCCCAGACGCGTGAGAATCGCGCTCATCTCGGACGCGGGGATATCCGTTCCCAGTACCTTGTTCGCGAACGCCGCGCGCAGTTTGAGCGTGCGGGGCTCCGCCGGAAGCGGATACTCATCAATGACACCAGAAGCGACCTCGCCACCGGCGACCTCGGCAAAGAGAGCCGCGGCGCGGTCGAGTGCCGCGATACAGCCGGCCGGGTCGACTCCACGCTCGAAACGCGTGGAGGCCTCAGAGATAAGAGCCAGAGAGCGGCTCGTGTGCGAGATGTTGGGACCGTTGAAGGATGCGGCCTCCAGCAGGATGTTCACGGTGGCATCGGTGACCTCGGTCTTCTGACCGCCCATGACGCCACCCAGCGCGACCGATCCGCTCGGATCGGTGATCAT
>DFBG01000176.1:0-3079 GCA_002367305.1 Actinobacteria bacterium UBA3086
GTGTTCACCCTCCTAACGGCTTCGGGGGGTGGCTTGTGATGGGTCGATTCGCTTCGCGCATGACGCGTTCAGCAGTCATTGCGGCATTGTTGGTGGTCATCCCGATCTGCTCCTCTGCGTATGCGGTCGAGCCGTCGTTCACACACGTGTGGCAGGCGGAGTCGCTCATGTCGGGAGAATCCGGGCAGACCCGTAAGACCGTGGCCCTCTACGATGTTGAACTCGTGATGATCGACAACGCGTATTTGGGCAGCATCGCGTATCAGGACATCCTCTCGGTTGTCGATCCCGGCGGGACTATCACCTCGCAGGCGTCCGATATCAACCTGGAACTCACGGGCAGTGCGCTCGACGGTGGACGGTCCGCGGGTGGCACGTTCACCGGCAAGGTGACGCTTATTCTTCGCGCAGCGAGTGACCTGGAGACGGGGGCGTCGCCCGAGATGCTCGCGATCTCAGCAGGCACTGCATCCACTTATGACGTGCGCGGCCACTGGGGTGCGCTCATCAACGGCGATGTGGGGCAGGGCGAGGTGCTCTTTGAGAATGTGGAGCTGCGTTCCGGCGATGACGAGCGCGAGCCCGCGTGGTTCAACCGGGCCTCTCTCGCCGATCCCGATGGCTTGGGGCTCGGTCAGACGTTCGTCGTCGAAGTCGGCGGTCTCGACGATTCGGATACGGACGATGAAGAGGACGAGAATGCTGATGCCGATGAGACCGGCTTGGGTGCGGTCGCGCTGTGGAAGTACATTTCCCGTGGTCTGACTGGCGACTTGGGCGAGTCTGCGATCCCCGCCTCGGGCGACAGTGCCCGGGCCGCTCGAGCCCTGCGTGACGCACGCCCTGCGCACGCCACGGTGCTGCCGGACAGCGCTGTCGGCATCGATATCGATCTCGGCGGAGCCTACCTCGATGCCAAGAACAGGGCGGCGGGTCTCGTGAGCGGCAACGGTCCGCGCGTCGACGGCGCGTCGCGTGCGAGCGCGGCATTCTGTGCTGCCCGCGATGCCGTCCCGGGTCGCGCGGCGATCCCTGAGGACGTGGACGCCGGGCTGGAGTACGTGGCTCGTATTCGTGATCTCCTCGCACTCGCTCCCAACGCGCAAGGTGCAGCCGATGTGGCGGGCGAGATATCGCTCGTCCGCCCCGGAGCCGATCCTTCGTCGGTGGCGATGTTGAGAATGGTCTCCATTGTGGTGGAGTCGGTAGGCGCGGACTCCTACGGAGACGTGCTCCGGCCCACCTATGACGCCGCGCTCGATGTGGCCACCCGCGTACTGCCGCAGTCAGGGGCCGTCGCCAACGCGGTCCTTGCGGCCGCCGACAGCCCGGTTACTCCGCGCACATGTCTCGATGTCACGCTATTCGACCGAATCGAGGAACTCGATGTCGTCAGCGGGCCGGACGGCGACCGTCTGCCCAACAGGGTGCTCGCCCGTCATGGATCCGGATCCGGAGGCATCAGATCCGGTCTCGCTTGGCAGGGTTCTTCAGGCACCGACCGCGTCGCGCCGATGAAGTGGATCGCCTACCACCGAGCCGATGGCGCCGTATACTGGCGTGCAGGCGAGAACGGCACGGTGGCGCTCACCGATGCATCACTTCTCGGCTGGGGTTGGTCGGTCAATCGGGGCGCGCTGGTGGACACCGAGAGGTGCGGCCGCGTGCTTGCGCTCTATGTGACGGAGTGAGCATGAGCGGCGTCGGCGGGCAGGGGAGTGACAGCGGACACGCGCGTCCTCAGGAGCTGCGTGCCCAAGTGAATCGTGCGCCGGATCTTCCCGGTGTTTATCTCTGGAAGCGCGAGAACGGGGACGTCCTTTACGTCGGCAAGGCCAAGTCGCTACGCAAGCGTCTCAAGCAGTACGTGGGCGGGCACGACGATAGGCCGCAGATCCCGCTCATGATGTCGCAGGTCGCTTCGTTCGATTATGTGGTCACCGACAACGAGGTCGAGTCGCTGATCTTGGAGAAGAACTACATCCAGCAGCTCGGCCCGCCGTTCAACGTCGACTACCGCGACGATAAGTCGTATCCATTCATCGCGCTCACCATGGGCGACCCATTCCCGGCCATCAAGTACACGCGCGAGAAGCATCGCGAGGGCACCCGTTACTTCGGCCCATATACGGATGCGCGCGCGGCCCGCCAGGTCGTCGACGTCGTGCGACGGATACATCCAATCTGCAGTGCTCAGTGCGCGGAGTGGAAGCAACTCACGAGGCGTGGCGGTGAGGCGGGCGGTAAGGCGTGCTTCGACCACCACGTGGGTAAGGGTCCCGGACCCTGCGTGGGCGCGATCACGCGCGAGGAGTACGCCAAGCGGGTCGCCGCGGTCGCGTCGTTCCTGGCCGGCAAGCACAGCGGCATAGCCGAGGAACTCCAACGCTCCATGACTGAGGCGGCTAACGATCTCGACTACGAACGCGCGGCACGCTTTCGCAATCGGCTTGAGGCGGTTCGCGCTATCGAGCAGAAGCAGAAGATCATCGCCTCGACTCCCATAGATGCGGACCTCATCGGCATCGATCGCGAAGAGACCATCACCGGCGTGCACGTCTTCGTCGTGCGTGAGGGCCGGTTGCTCATCGGCAACGAGTTCGTNNTACGATTCGGCGCAGGTGCCGCGCGAGATCCACCTGCCGGCGATGCCGGAAGACCCCGAAACGGTCGAGAAATGGCTGTCGGGTATTCGCGGGAGCAGAGTCCATCTGCGTGTTCCGGTGAGAGGGGAGAAGCGCAAGCTGATGGAACTCGCCGAGACCAACGCGCATCACACGCTCATGCGGTTCAAGATGCGTACGCGTTACGACGAGGAGCGGATCAACGCTGCGCTGCTGCAACTCGAGAGCGCGCTTGCTCTGCCGGCGCCTCCTCTGCGCATTGAGAGCTTCGACATATCCACGCTGCATGGCACGCATTCCGTCGGCTCCATGGTCGTGTTCTCAGGAGGGCGCACGGATACGTCGGCTTATCGGCGTTTCCGGGTGCGTATGGAAACGCCTGAGGCGAACGATGTGGCCATGATGGGCGAGGTCCTGCGCCGGCGGTTCTCGCAGGTGCACCAGGGTGACACTCG
>DFBG01000176.1:3136-11049 GCA_002367305.1 Actinobacteria bacterium UBA3086
AAGCGCGAAGAGGAACTGTTCGTGCCCGACTGGGACGATCCAGTCGTGCTTCCTGCCGGCTCCGAGTCGCTCTATCTGATCAAGCGCGTGCGCGACGAGGCGCACAGGTTCGCCATCACCTATCATCGTGAGTTGAGGTCCAAGGCCATGACGGTCTCGGTGCTGGACGACATTCCAGGAGTTGGGCCGACCCGACGCAAGGCGCTGGTCAAGACGCTGGGTTCGGTCAAGCGCATGCGCGAGGCGACAGTGGACGACATTGCGGCGGTCAAGGGGATTTCCCGCGACCTGGCCGAGGAGATATTTGCGGTCCTGCACGAGAGTGGCACTGACGGGGGGTCGTGATGGCTGGGCGCCAGCACGAGAACGAGTGGTCGGAGCTTGAGAATCTCGACTACTTTCTAGAGCATCTCGCCCGAGCTGTGGAGCGAGGAGAGGTGCCGCTCGCGAGCTATGAGTCGCTGTCTCCGCGGTATCTTGAGCGGCGTGCGGAACTCGTGGAGGTCATCCAAGGGCCGCTGACACCGCCGGTCGAGTGGCAAGATGAAGCCGTCTCGGGGACGATGCCCCCGACAGCCGCGCTGTCCGCGCAGCTCGCGCAGGCTTCAGCGGCGCGGTCCGGGTCGCAGCCGCAGCCGCTTCCGGAACCGACGCCACGACAGCGCAAGGCGCGCGAGCCGCTCTCGTGGACGACTGTTCTCACGTATGTGGGAGCATTCCTTGTTATCGTTGCCGCCGCGATATTCTCCATCGCGACGTGGGACATCTACTCCGTTGAATTCAAGATCGCCTTCCTCGGTGCGCTCACCGTTGCTTTCTACGGCGTAGGCGAATACGTGCGCACCCGGCTCGATCTGATGGGTGGGGGGACGGCGCTCATCGCCGTTTCCAGTGCGATGCTGCTATTCGACGGCTGGATCATCATCGACGGTTACGACCTGCCGGGACCGTGGCCGTGGGTGGCCCTTCTCGTCGTGTGCTCCTCCGCTTATTACGCCATAGAGATCAGGCTTCGGGGGCGCTGGACGGGTGCCATCGGCGCCGCTGCTCAGCTTGGCTGGTGGTGGATGATGGGCCAAGGGCTCGGCTGGACCACGAGTTCGCGGATGGCTGGGGTCGCGGTCATCGCTGTGCTCTGGGCTGTTGCAGCGGATCGTGCCCGAGACTCTGACGCCCTCGGCACGCTCGCGGATGTGCTGAGACTGGCCGCTCCTATCGCGCTGATCATCTCCATCATCGGTTTCACGGGCGATCTCTTCATCGCACCGCCCGGTCTCGCACAGGTCACGGGTGCGGCGCTGATCGGACTGGCCGGTACGGTCGTGGTGGACAGGCTGGACCGCAGGTACGTTGGCCTTGCCGGTATCGGATATCTCCCGCTGATCCTCACCGCCTTTGGCCTTCTGAGCGATCCGGATTGGCTACACCTGATCATCATCGTGCTCGTTGCCGCTGCGGCGATCGTGTACGAAGCATTCCGTGGGGGTTATGGCCATGGGATTGCCGCCGCAATCTTGGAGCTGCAGACGTGGGTGCTGCTTGTCGACAAACTTGACCTTGAACCGGATGCCGGGGTGGCGATTGTGGGCGCGGTGGCCGTCGGCTGGCTTCTGTCGGGACGCTTCATCGGTCGCGAAGACAGGAGAGAGAGTCTCCCGGGAGCAGGTCCGATCTCGGTGGTCTCCACGGTAGGCGGCTGGCTGGTGCTCGTCGTCGTCACCATACTGATGCCGCTGGTGCGCGAGGCGGTCCCGCTGTCGGGTGTCGCCATCGATATGCGCGACGTTCTGTTGACGCTGGCGGTCCTCGTCTATTGGACCGGCGCGGCGTGGCTTCGTCGCAATGAGTGGTCCGGTTTCGTGGTCGTCGCAGTTTCCTTCTGGACGACTGCGTCGGTACTGGCGTGGCTGGCTCAGGACTGGCATAGCGCGTTGTACGCAGCAGTGCTCATCGCCGTGGCCGGACTGTGGCTGCATGGACGCCGGCTCGTCGAGCGGGTTCTGGGCACATCACGCGATATTCTCGAGCTCGCGATGCTCGCTTTGCCGGCCGTGTTCACTCTTTTTGGCGCGCTCGCGGCGGAGTACTACTTTGATCTGCGCGCGTGGGAGACCGTGGCCATGCTCGGGATGCTCGCGACGCTTTGGCTGTCCGCAGCGCTGCGCGAGGGGCATCCTGTGCTCCGAGCACTCTCATCGGCAACCTGGGTGGGAGCCGCCGCGAGTGCGGCATGGGTGATGTCTGACGGCGCGGGAGCGGCGATGGTCGGAGCCGTGGTCGCATTGGTGATAGTCGGCTCGGGCGCGCTCATGCGTGTTCTGAGTCGCGGTTGGCCAGAGTGGTGGCCTGCAGGCGCGGTGGCTATCGGCACGTTCCTGATCACATCTGCGATTCCAGAGCCCGCAGCACTGGCATTTTCGCTCGCCATCATCGCGGTCGCATGGATGGTTTTCGCGTGGTCGGTCAAAGAGGGTGCGTTCGCAGGACTGGGCTGGTTGCTCGGCACATTCTCGATCATGGCGGTACTCGAGCATGCAGACGCATCACCATTCGTCGCCCTGATCGCCGTTGGAGCAGCTGGGTTACTCAGTCTCGTTCCGTTGCTCATGTATCGAGGCTCCGAGAAGCCGAATCATGTGTGGTCGCTTGCCCTCGGGGGAAGTCTGGGGTTGGCCACACTGTGTTTCATCGGCTGGATGTCTCTCGCCACTGGTTCCGGGTTCGGCCCGTGGTCCGATTTGGGTGAGCACGGTCTTGCGGTGGCTGTCGCCCTGCTCGCAGCGCAGGTACTCGCCGCTTCAACCGTGCTTCGATTCGGACCGGGACAGTACGCGGGGTGGGGTCTGATCGTGCCCGCCGTGTGGCTGGAACTTGGTGCGTTCGAGGTATCCACACAGGAGGCGTATCTGATCCCTCTTGGGCTCTACATGCTTGGCGCGGGCATGCTCTATGCGTCACGAGACCCCAAGCGTGTGGTGCCATTGGCGACCGACATCGCGGCAATGGTGTTCATCGTGGGCATTCCCACTCTGCTGGGGACGCCCCCGACGCGCGAGGCTCTCGATCACGCGCTCTGGGCGTTCGTGCTCTCGCTGATCGCGATCGCCTTCGGCGTGCTCGGACGTGCGCGCGTGTACTTCTTTGCCGGAGTGATCGCGCTCGTGTGGACCACGTTCTGGCGTTCATGGGCCTACCTGCTCGAGTTCTGGTGGGTAACGCTCGGGCTCGTCGGCATTTCCATGCTGGTGGTCGCTCTCACATGGGAGCGACAGCGTGTAGTCGTGGCCGGCGCTCAACGGCGAATTCAGGACACGTTCTCGCAGTGGAGATGATGCGTGCTATCAAGGTGTTTCGATCGCCACGGTGTCGGTGCGCTCGGGTATACTCGAAGGGTTCGATCACGAGGGGAGAATCCCAATGAAGATCTTGGTCCGTCTAATCGTTTCTGCTGTGGTGATATTCGGCGTTGCGTACTTCTCTGAGGGGGCGCTGCTCCAGGTCGACGGTGCGGTTGCTGCCTTGTATGGTGCTGTTGCCCTCGCGGTCGTCAACATGGTCGTGAAACCGATCGTCAAACTCTTTGCGCTGCCGGTCACAATCCTCAGCCTCGGCCTCTTCGCGCTTGTGATCAACGCGCTCATGCTCTATCTGGTTGCCGCGGTCGTACCAGGTTTCGAGGTCACCGGCTTTGTGCAGGCGGTCGTAGCATCGCTCATCATCTCGATCGTTACGGCGATCGGGTACAAGATCACGGATCGCGACTGAGAACGAGGGAGACGTCATGGCCGACGAGTGCGCTACCCCTGTCGGGTCGGAAGCTCAATCACACACGCCCGAGATCGTGATCATCACCGGGATGTCCGGTGCGGGTCGCTCTCAGGCGATGCACACGTTCGAGGACGTCGGTTACTTCTGCATCGACAACCTGCCGCCGTCATTCATTCCTCAGCTCGTCGTTCTCGCTTCATTGCCCGACAGTCGTATAACTCGTCTGGCGGTTGTGTGCGACGTTCGTGCACAGGAGTTCTTCGATGAACTCGCGGGGGAGCTCGACGATCTCTCAAATAGAGATATTGCGTTCAACATCCTGTTCCTTGAGGCTGACGATGATGTGCTCGTGACTCGTTTCAAGGAGACGCGTCGGCCACATCCGCTGCGTGGTGAGGGTGACTCCATCGTCAAAGCCATCAAGGATGAGAGGCAGGCTCTCGCAATCATCCGCGGTCATGCGGACCTCGTTATCGACACGTCGGACATGACTCCACGGGAGCTTGGTTCAGCGATACGAGAACGGTTCTTCCGCGAGAATCGAGCAGCAGCTCTTACCGTGACGGTGAGCTCGTTCGGTTTCAAGTATGGCGTGCCCATCGACGCGGATATTGTCATGGACGTTCGATTTCTGCCCAACCCCTTCTACAATCCTGATCTGCGGCCCTTCACCGGTCTGGATCAGCCCGTTCGTGATTTCGTGCTCAGTCGCGATGAGACCGCTGCGTTCCTGAGTACCTGGAAACCGCTGCTTGAATCGGTGCTACCAGGCTATGTCATGGAGGGCAAGACCCATCTTGTCGTGGCACTCGGTTGCACCGGCGGAATGCATCGCAGCGTGGCATTGGCCGAGGAGACCGCTGAGTTCATGCGCGGTCTCGGCTTTCGGGCCGCGGTCAGTCATCGCGACATCGGCAAGGATCGGGAGCGGTCGTGAGCATAGTGCGCAAGGGTGTTGCGATCGGAGGCGGTACGGGTCTGCCCGCAGTGCTCCGTTGCTTGCTCGGTATGGACTTCGATACTTCGGCGATCGTCACCATGGCGGACGACGGGGGATCCTCTGGCGCGCTGCGTGAAGAGTTCGGAATTCTTCCTCCGGGCGATGTGCGCAACTGTCTTGTTGCTATGGCGAATCCCGCTTCAGAGCTTGCTCGGTTGTTCCAGTTCCGCTTCGAGGCTGGAGGAGCGATCGGTGGTCACTCGCTCGGCAATCTCGTACTTGCCGCGCTATCTGAGTCACAAGGAGGCTTCCCCGAGGCCGTCAGGGCTGCAGAGCGACTTCTGGGAGTTCGCGGTCATGTCTTTCCTTCCACGCTGGCCGACGTTAGATTGCACGGCATCGACGCCACCGGTCTGCGTGTAGAAGGTCAGGCGGCTCTCGCCCATGGAGCGGGGCCCATCACGAAGGTGGGCATGACGCCTGATTCGCCGGAGGCATATACGCCGGCATTGCAGGCGCTTGAGGCTGCAGATGTTGTCGTTATAGCCCCGGGTAGCCTGTTCACGAGCATCATCCCCAACTTTCTCGTGGACGGCGTGGCAGCCACTTTGCGCGAGTCGTCAGCACGTCGCGTGTACGTGTGTAATCTAGCGAATCAGAGGGGCGAGACGCAGGGAATGGATGCTGCGGATCATGTGGATGCCCTCATTTCGCACGGACTCTCCGGCTGTCTCGATGCGGTCATCGTGCATCGCTTGTCATCCGATGCGGTTGCGGGGAGCCTGCTGTGCGATGATGATGTCGAGAATGGTGTCGATGTGCCTGCTGACGATGACGTTCTCGATCGTATTCGAGCACATGGTATCCAGGTCATCACAGCCGATTTGGTCGACAGGGACAATCCGTGCCACCATGCTCCGAATCGTCTGTGTCGGGTCCTGAACGAGGTGCTGTAGCCGGATGTCCTTCACTGCAGAGGTCAAAGAGGAACTCTCGCGCGTGGACGGGAAGCGTCCGTGCTGCTCTCGGGCGGAACTCGCCGCGCTCGTTCGTATCGAGGGGACACTGCATATCACGGGCCCCCATCGTTTCCGTCTGGAGATCGCCACGGAGACGGCGCCGGTTGCACGCAAGACCATCAAGCTGCTGCACAGTCTCTACGGTCTCAAGACCGAGCTCACGGTTCGCCGCTCGGTCCTGCACAAGACCAACAACTATCTGATCACGGTTCCCGACCAACCCCGCTTGGTCGATTCGCTGAGTGAACTAGGGATACTCGACGCTTCGCGGAATCTCGCCTATGGGGTCGAGGACCGAATCATCAAGCGTGACTGTTGCGCGATCGCCTACCTGCGCGGTGCGTTCCTCGGTGGCGGGTTCGTCGCCGATCCCCACGGTGATTTCCATTTTGAGTTGACCGCAGAAACCGATGAGATGTCGCAGGATCTTGTGGTTCTCATGGGTCGCTTCGATATCGAAGCACGGGTCACGCGTCGCCGAGGACTCTTTGCGGTGTACCTGAAAGGGGCCGAGCCGATCGTCACCTTTCTTGCGCTTGTAGGAGCGCATCAGGCGCTGCTCAGAACCGAGGACGTTCGCATCCTCAAGTCCATGCGTAATGATGTGAATCGACTCGTCAATGCGGAGACCGCGAATCTGCAGAAGAGCGCGGATGCATCGGCCGGACAGGTCAATGCCATCAAGCTTCTCGCCGATTCACGGGGTCTGGAGAATCTTCCTCCAGCGCTTCAGGAGTTGGCGGAGTTGCGGCTTGAACACCCGGATGTCAGCTTGCGCGAACTCGGTGAACTGGCGGAGCCCCCACTCTCCAAGTCCGCGGTATATCATAGGATCCGGCGCCTCGAGGATCTCGCCGCCGATCTTACCGGTCGTACGCGCGGAGATGATCTGCGTTCAAAGAGTAAGAAGAAGGCTGGACGCTTGCGTCTTTCGTAGACGCGAGCTTCGAATAGAGTGCATATCCGTATACAGAGGAGGGAACTGCTTTGACGATCAAAGTCGGTATCAACGGGTTCGGTCGGATTGGCCGACTGGTGTTCCGTGCTTGCGAAGCTGATCCGGCGATCGAGGTCGTGGCGGTCAATGACCTGACCGACGCGAAGACGCTGGCGCACTTACTCAAGTATGACTCGGTGCACGGTCGTTTCGGCGATTCGGTGGAGGTCGTCGATGGCGGTTTCACCATCGATGGTCGCTTTGTGAAGGTGCTTTCCGAGCGTGACCCGGGCTCGCTGCCTTGGGGAGAGCTGGGTGTTGAGACGGTGGTGGAGTCCACGGGATTCTTCACCGACGGCACCAAGGCTCAGGCTCACCGCGATGCGGGTGCCAAAAAGGTCATCATCTCTGCGCCCGCCAAGAATGAGGACATCACCATAGTTATGGGTGTCAATGACGATGAGTACGATGCCGCTACCCACAACATCATCTCGAATGCCTCTTGCACCACGAACTGCCTTGCGCCGTTCACCAAGGTGCTCGTGGATAACTACGGTCTCAAGCGCGGTCTCATGACGACGATCCACGCGTATACGAACGACCAGCGCATCCTTGATCTTCCTCACAAGGATCTGCGTCGTTCGCGTGCTGCCGCAGCGAACATCATTCCCACCACCACCGGCGCCGCGAAGGCGATCGCTCTCGTGCTCCCGGAACTCAAGGGCAAGCTCGACGGTATGGCCATGCGCGTTCCTGTGCCGGACGGTTCCGTTGTCGATCTCGTTGCTGAGCTCGACCGCGACGTCACGATCGACGAGGTGAACGCCGCCATGAAGGCGGCGGCGGAAGGCCCCATGAAGGGAATTCTCAAGTACACCGAGGATCCCATCGTCTCCTCCGATATCGTGGGCGATCCGCATTCGTCCATCTACGATGCGAGCGCGACCATGGTCCACGGCAATATGGTCAAGTGCATCTCGTGGTACGACAACGAGTGGGGCTACTCGAACCGCGTGAAGGACCTGGTCAAGTTCGTCCAGGCGTAGGCGTCACAGAATTGATGAGTGACGGGGGGGGCGGGCAGGCGCGGATGCGCTGCCCGCTCCCGCGATTACGTTTCGAGGAGGATGTGAATGTTCGTCAAGCAGACTGTGCGTGACGTTGATGTAAACGGTAAGCGTGTTCTGGTGCGTGTCGATTTCAACGTTCCGCTCTCGGATGGTTCCGTCGCCGACGACACTCGAGTCCG
>DFBG01000166.1:0-297 GCA_002367305.1 Actinobacteria bacterium UBA3086
CGAGAAGTTCTCTCGCGTGTGAGCCGCGTTGGAGCGCGTGGCCTCGATATCGTGGCAACCTGCTGTGGCGCACATGATCTCTTCTGTCTGCACCGAAAAGATGCTCTGATCCGTGCCGACGATCCCGTGGCCGAACCTACCGCTGTAGGGCACCTGGCTTGTCGAGGAGTGATTCTCGTGAGTCGCGCTGATCGCTCCCGTGTGGCACGCGTCGCAGCTTGCTGCTGCATGGCAGCTTGCGCAGCGCGAATCGGGCCGGTCGACGTCTTGAGGCCAGCGCGGGTTGGAGTGGAGGAT
>DFBG01000166.1:329-487 GCA_002367305.1 Actinobacteria bacterium UBA3086
CGGATCGGTATAGCGCGGCACGGCGGTGAGCAGCGAGTTTCCCCAGCCGGGATGGCAAAATGCCGCGCAGTTCGATCCCGCTTGGTGGAGGGGATGGGTGCCTACCAGTCCGGGTGCGTGACAGGCAACGCAGGCTGTGTCGCGGTCGACGGGAGGGA
>DFBG01000166.1:514-12039 GCA_002367305.1 Actinobacteria bacterium UBA3086
GTCGACTCTACTCGTAGCGTCTCATTCAGGCTGCCCGACGCCGGTGATCGTGCCGTCGCCCATCGGATGGGGGCCCGCTAGTCGATATAGCGGCTGTTGCGTGCCGCTTCGCCGGACATCAGTTTGGTGAGCCGGCGGCAGTGGAATCATCGTGCGAGGGCGATGCGCCACGGAGAAGGAGAGTGCAGAGATGACGAATGGTTCTGAAGGTTTTATCGCGCTCATGAGTGAGAGCGCTCTCAAGGATGGCGACATGATCGAGGCCGACACGGACGGCCACAAGTTACTGGTCGCGCGGGTGGGCGATGACTTCTTCGTCGCAGACGCCCACTGCCCTCACCTGCACGCGAATCTGACTAAGGGCACCATTGAGGGTACCGTCGTCACTTGTCCACTGCATGGCTCCCGTTTCGACCTCACTGATGGACATGTGCTCCGGTGGACCAGCTGGGAAGGCGCGGTCAAGAGTATGGCTGAGTTCGTCAGACATCCCCGCTCCCTGCGGGTCTACGAGACCGAGATCTTCGGTGGAGTCTTGAGGGTGGGCCCCCAGAAGGAGTTCCCAGCCAAGGCGTGAGTATTGCGTGCCCGCCACTTGAGTAGACGCCTATTCCTCTCGCTTCGGCAGCCTCCGCTGGTCCCTGAAGATCACGGGGCTCTGGCCGAACAGCAGGTCGTTCTCAAACGACGGGGTGTACGTTCGACGTTGGGTCCCTGGGCTCGCTCGCCCGGACGAAGCACCCTATCCTGAGCCGATGGTCGATCATGGCGAGATGAGACTCCGGGCGCTTGCGGCTCACGAGTCGGTCAAGAGGGGCTGATGCCTCGGAGTCCCGCCGTGGGGTAGTAACAGATGTATCCACCAACTGCTCACCAAGAGGGCTTATACAGAAGGGAAGTCTCGTGCCGCTTTCAAGGTGGTCGTTCCAGCCCTGAATAGCGGGAACGTCTGGGAGGCCGTTTGGCGCACAGCCCTCTTTGGCGCGCTCGCATACGGGACCTACGACTTGACGAACCTCGCGACGATCAAAGGATGGGCCTGGCAGATAGCGGTGATAGACATCATCTGGGGGACGGCGCTCAACTCCGCAGTTGGGACAGCCAGCTATTACATAGGGGTGTGGCTGGGCCTCGGCAAATAGCTGTTCGTGGCTACCTCCGCCGACTCACGGAGCTAGAACGGCATTCCTGGAATCTTGGGCATCTTGGGCATCTTGAGGCCCAGATATTCGAAATGTTTACCGTAGCCCTTCATCATCTCTTTGAATGCGCTCATCATGTAGCGCTTCTGGAAACTGTCCGGCATGGTGATGACCTGACGCATCTTATTCGCGTAGAAGGTCATGTAGCACTTGCCGAGGGCGAGGGTGACCTCCTCGAGCGTCATCGCATAGGGTTCGATTATCGGCGTGGACAGGTCGTACTTGGAGTAGTCCATGACGCGGATACGATCCTTGTACTCCTCGGCGATAGGCGTGAAGGGCATTGGGGTCAGCACCGGGAAGACGGCGATGTCGGGGTTGAGTCGGATAGCCACCTCGATCGTCTTTTCAATCGAATCCCATGTCTCCTCAGGCCCGCCGATCATGAACGATGCCTCGGTCGTGAGGCCGTATTGACGCGCTAGATCGAGGGCACGTTTGTTCGTGTCGACATCGGTGCCCTTGTTCAGGCTGGAGAGCATCTCGTCGGTGCTTCCCTCGGCACCCAGATAGAGGTGCATGACGCCGGCGTCTCGGTACTTGTGGAGGATATCCTCATCGCGGACGATATCCTCGACACGGGTCTCCATGAGGATATCGACCGGCAGATCCTCCTCGATGAGAAGGTCCAGCAACTTCTCCCAGCGCTCGCGGTCATTCGTGGGGTAGGGATCGATCATCGTCACGAACTCAACGCTGTGAACGGCAACCAGCTCGCGGATCTCCTCGATCACGTTCTCCGGAGTCCGCGCTCTCCAGTCACCGCGCCAGAACTGTCGGTGACTGCAGAAGGAGCAGCCCATCATGCAACCGCGCGAGGTCAGGATGGATGCCATTCGGCCCCAGGGTTCGATGTTGTAGTGGTAGATGTCCCAGTCGAGCAGATGCCATGCGGGCTTGTAGGCATCCAGATCCGCTATGTGGGGCCGCATGGACGTGGTGACTACCTCGCCCTCCTGCATGAAGGCGATCCCCTTGATGTCGGAGACGTCGCCTTCAGGAAGAGCCGCGAGCAGTTCGCCGATCGTCTCCTCGGCTTCGCCCCGGATTATGTAGTCCAACGCTGGGTTGTCGAGGAGCGTCTCCTCGTACAGGAACGTTGGGTGCGGGCCGCCGATGATGGTGGTGATGTTCTCATCGAATGCTTTGGCAATGGCCAGTGCCTTGAGTGCTGCGGGCACGGTCGCAGTCGCGATGGCGCCGGTCACCGGCATGTAGTCGAACGCCATGACGAGGTCAGGCTTGTACGCTTCAATCTCAGCACGAACGTCGTCGAAGGTGAGCTCTTGGTTCATCGCATCGAATATCCGTGCCTCGTATCCGACCGTTTCAGCGACGTTCGCGAGATAGGCGAGCTGAAGGGGTGGCCAAGTGCCGATGGACTGTACTCCGAACCAGTTGTACGGAGGCACGATGAAGAGAATTTTTCGCATACGGTGATGCCAATCGTCGAGGTTCACAGGCATGATCAACGTATCATAGCAAGAGGCGTTCCAAGCACGCGTTCGGGATGCCGCGGTCCGAGAGGAGCGTTCCCTTCCGTTACAGTTTCATATCGAAGATGCGGTACGTCTTGTACTGTTCGGCACCCATGAACTCGCTCGCGCGGATCACGAGATCGTTGTTCTCGAGCAGCAGGGAGATGTCGCACTCCTTGTAGCCGTTCGACACCGCATACTCGTGGATCTCGTCGAACAGAAGTGCGTCGATACCGAGTCTGCGCCAGCCGGGTCGTATCCCGAAGAACATGAGCCTGACCCGGGGCGTGTGCCGACGACCCTTGAGCAGTCGCGCGATTCGCACAACATCACTGTCCCCGTACCACTTCCACCTCGGTCGGAGCCAGTAGTTGGGATCGGGGAATGCGCCCAGAACGGCCACGGGCTCGCCGTCGATGTAGGCGAAACGGGCAAGGCCGGGGTCGGCGACCATCTTCAACCCTTCGGCGATGATGTCCGCTTCCTCGTCGGTGATGGGCAGGAAGCCCCAGTTCTTGGCCCAGGCCTCGTTGTATATCTCCACCACGAGCTTCACGTCGCGATTGAAGTGCTTCATGTCGAGGGGTCGGGTCGTGACACGACCGCGTGCGCGAATCTTGTCGGCAATCTCGGTGAGTCTGTCGGGAATCGGCTGGTCGAAGTGCAGCATGTGGGCCACATAGTCCTTGGTCTTCACAAGGCCGTAGCGCTCCATGAACTCCTGGTAGTACGGTGGATTGTGGGTGAGCTCCATGGCAGGATCCGTGTCGAATCCCTTGATCAACAGCGCTTGGCGCTCATGCGTGGCGTTGGAGTACTCTCCTGGGCCGCGCATCGTCTTCATGCCCTTGTCGGAGATCCAGGCCTTTGCGGCGTCGAGAAGCGCCTCCGCCACTTCGTAATCCTCGATGACTTCGAAGAAACCGAAGAAACCGAACTTGCTGTCGTAATAATCGTTGAACCTATGGTTGATGGCTGCGGAGATACGACCGACAGCCTCACCGTTTCGATAGGCCATGAAGTGCGTCGTGTCGGCGAACTTCTGGTAGGCGTGATCCTTGTCGGTGAGCAGCCCTTTTGCTCCGAGTACTTTGTTCCCCAAGAGGTCCATGGAGAGGTGGGGGGTCCAGTGTGGATCGTTCTTGTAGAGCTTCCAAGGCAGCTTAACGAAAGCCTTCAGCTGTGGGTCGCCCAGGGGAATCTCACGGATCTCCAGCGGCGCGCTTGATTGTGGACCTGACTCGCTCACGAGCTCTCCCTCGGTAGGTGTCATTGGAAGCGTATCAGACCCGCCCGCGAACACATATCGGGGGTCTCCTGCGCTACAATCTCAAGTGTTGTGCACGCACGATCGATCCGATCGCAGAAAAGGGGGACTCGACGTGGGGGCGGGGTTCGAATCGCTATCCAACAGCCGTATCGGCCAAGGCATCGCCCTAGGTGTGGGACGGGCCTTACCCCAGAAGTTGGGTCACGGTGTTGTGAGTTTCGCTGCGGGACGCCTCTCATCGGATCGCGATTCAGAGATGTATCGCGCGTTCGCATCGAATCGTTGGGTGCTCGAGGGTGGCGGTATGACGGCTGAGGAGCTCGATTCGGCCGTTCGTGAGACGATCACCACTGTGGGAACGGGACTCTTCGATCTCTACCGGGCCATGGCCATCGGCGGCGACTGGCGTCGACACGTGCGCCTCATGCCCCTTGCAGCCGAGTACGCCGCGCAGCAGGCGGAGGGCGGGCATCCATACGTTCTCGTCGGTCCGCACACGGCGGGGTTCGACATCGGCACGCGCGGGATCGCGTTGGCGGGACTTGAGATGCAGGTGCTCAGCGTGCCCGATCCCAATGGGGGATATGAATGGCAGAACGAGCGTCGTGCTGAGGCTGGAATGAACGTGACGCCCATCTCGTCGGCCTCCATGCGTTCGGCGCTGCGGCGGCTCCGAGATGGCAAGTGTATCGCGACCGGTCTCGACCGCCCTGTACCCGGGGAGAAACATCGGATTTGCATGTTCGGTCGGGAGGCCGAGCTGCCCACCATCCATGTGCGTCTTGCGCTCAAGGCTCGCGTGCCGGTCGTGCTCTTGTGCACACTGCGAGCCCCGGATGGGATCTACGAGTTGCATGCATCGCCTCCCATCGACATGATCGCGACCGACGGCGATGATGTTGTTGTGAACGCCGAGCGCGTCATGAAGCACGCCGAGGAGTTCCTGTTGAGTGCGCCTCATCAGTGGGCGATGCCGCACGTGATCTGGCCGGATGCGGTGAACGAGTTGCCTCGGTAGCTGATCTTTCGGAAGCGACCGTCATAGGATCTCACGTTCGAGTCTGCGTGCAGTGCATGATCATCTGTCGCCAGTAGGGCGGCAAGAGGAGGAGCAACAGAATGGCCGACATCAACTCACACAAGCGTGTCAACGAGCCGATCCTGGGTTTCCTGGAGCGTCCTGCGTTGCAGTGGCTTGCCGCACGCATGCCTGCATGGGTCACTCCCGATGTGCTCACGGGTATAGGTGTCGCTGGTGCGGCTCTGATATTCGCATCGTACTGGGCGTCGCAGGTGTATCCGTGGTTCCTCTGGGTCGCCTCGGTCGGCTTTTTGATCAACTGGTTCGGTGATTCGCTCGACGGAACCCTCGCGCGGTTCCGCAAGATCGAGCGTCCCAAGTACGGGTTCTACATCGATCACACCATGGACGTCATTGCGGAGGCGTTCGTCTTCCTGGGTCTGGGGATGTCGCCGTTCATGCGGTTCGATGTCGCCGCCATGATCTACATCGGCTATCTCATGATGAGCGTGTTGGTCTACATCCGCACGGCTGTCGAAGGGGTGTTCAAGATCACGTACTCCGGCTTCGGCCCGACCGAGTTGCGTGTGGTCGCGGTCGCGCTCAATGCCTTCATGTTCTTCAGCGGCACGGGGGCCATGATCGAGGCGTTCGGGTCGGAGTTCAGCTACTACGATGTCGCCGGTGTCATGATCGCGGCGACGCTCATCGGCGCGTTCCTGGCGCAGACGTTCGCGCATGCGAAGCTGCTCGCGAACATCGACAAGAAGGACTAGGCGTCCGCGCTCAGCCGGGGTTGGCCTAGTAGTGACCGTGGGTCGAGCACTCGATGTCGCCCCAGCCCTCTGAGTCGAACGTGTACTCGCCGCCTGAGGGACATGCGGGCAACTCGGGTGAACCGAGTCCCTCGAGAAGAGCGGTCAGTTCCGCATAGTCAGCGGGCTTCTCGGCATCTCGATTGTCCATCTCCCACGCGAGGTACATCGTCATCACGCCACGCATGATGTCGAAACACTGGGCCGTCTCGGGATCCTCGGGTGCCTCGATGTTGATGCCGAGCGCCGTCTCAACAGGAAGGCCGAAGAAGGTCTTGACCTTCCATTCGTCATCTTCTCGCATCATGCCGAGTTCGAGATCCTCCAGCGTTCCGTCGGATGAAACGCTCACGAGTGGGGAGTCTTTCGTCTCATCGGAGGTGATACGCACGTTCTCGATGCCGAGGGGTGATTCGATGGTGAGAAGAAGTGTGTCACCGTCCCAGTCGGAGTCGGTCACCGTGCCATCAGAGCTTCCGGCGTCCGCGAACGATTCCGCACCAGCTTCCGCGACATGCGCAGGCAGGGTCCCGAGTATCCCGGGAGCGTCAGAAGTGAGCAGCGCGGTCACGAAGTCGCCGGCAGCTTCGACCTGAGCTCGCGTTTCGGAGTCGCCCGAGTCGGCGCAGCCGCTCAGAAGAAAGGTGGCGAGCAGGAGTGATGTCAGGGCCAAGATGCCCAGAGGGTGGGTGCGTCGTGCGTCGGACATTGGAGCCTCCGGTGGTCATTTGGGGTGAGTGGGTTACACAGGAACGATAGCGCATTCGCCGTAGGGCCGCTCCGCTATCATGGAGATTACATTCGATCGGGAGGGATGTATGACATCGCGCTCAGGTCACGGTTTCGGAGTCCCCATGAGTATGGGCCCGTATGAAGCGGTCATCATCGGTGCCTCCATGGGCGGGCCGCCCGCTCTTGAGCAGGTGCTCTCCGGGATACCCAGCGACTTCCCTGTGCCCATCGCGATCTGCCAGCACATGCCAGCAGGTGCGACCGAGTCATTCGCTCATAGGCTTTCAGAGGTCTGTAACCTGCCGGTGACGGAAGCGGTTCATGGGGAGCGATTCCTTCCTGGGCACGTCTACTTGGCTCCTGGTGGCGCACAGACCCGCATCACTCGCAACGGGGGCGTGTCGAGGCTCATGGTCGATGCGGACTTTGCTGACTCGCTCTATGTACCATCGGTCGATGTCTTGTTCTCTTCGTCGGCTCAAGCCTACGGTCCGCATCAGCTCGCAGTGATCATGACGGGAATGGGCTGGGACGGCGCAGCGGGGATGCTTGCGGTGCGTGAGGCCGGGGGCTACACCATCGCGCAGACGCTGGAATCCTCACACGCCCCCAGTATGCCGATGCGAGCGATAGGGGCTGGCGGGGTCGGCGAGCAGGTCTCGCTCGATCACCTGTCTTCCCGGATTCAGGGGCTCGTGACTCACACGGGCAGCGGGCGCAACTGAGCTGTCACCGGATGTGTCCGCTGCGGTGGACTTCTGCGGTGTCGGATTACCTCAGGCGTCGTTGCGCACTCGGAACCCGGTGAGGTCCCCGTGCAGTTCGCGCGCCTCGGTCGTGATACTGGATGCGGCCGCTGCGAGTTGTTGCGCTCCTGCGGCACTCTCACTCGAGGCTGTGCTCACCGAATGCATCGCTTCCACGAGTTGCGATGCTGCCGACTGTTGTTGTGTGGCTGCCGTCGCGATCTCGCGTGCCGCCATGGCGGTGTCGGACATGTGCTCGAGGATGTCATCGAACGAATCCATGGACTCCCGACTCGTCGACACGCCCTCTTCTGCGGCCTGAGCCTGCTCTGCGGCAGTCTTGACCAGTGTCGCTGAGGCGGTCTGGATGTCCGAGATCATCACGTTGATGCGCGAGGTGGTCTGCGACACGGATTCCGCTAACCCGCGGATCTCGTCGGACACGATTGTGAATCCTCTTCCCGCCTCGCCGGCCCTCGCCGCTTCGATGGCGGCATTGAGTGCGAGAATCTTGGTCTGGTTAGCGATGCTGTCGATGGCGAGGGTCATCTCGGTGATGTTGCGGGCGACCTCGGTCATATGTTCGGCCGACTGGCTCACCGAGCCGGCGCCCGCAGCGATCGCTTGGATCGTGTCGCCCGAGTGGGCCAGCTGCGATTTGCCTTCTTCCGCTGTCGCTAGTGTTCCTTCGGCCATGGTGAGCACGCGATGTGCGCCGTCCGCCACCGAGGCGAAGGTGCGCGAGAGTTCCTCGAGCGTGGCGGTGGATTCCGCCACCGCCGATGCCTGACGTGCCGCGCTGCTCGCCGCGGTCTGCGAGGCTACGTCGATCTCGCCCGCCACGTCGCGCAGCCGCCCGGTCGATCGGCCCACGTTCCCGATGAGATGGGTGAGTCCGGCGACCATGGTGTTGAACGAGGAGCCGAGATCGCGCGCTTCATCGAATCCGGTTTCCGGAACGTTGGCGGTCAAGTCACCGGCGGCGACTTTTCGGGACGCCGTGTCGAGTACCGTGATCGGTTTGGCGATCGCGCGGGCGACGGTCAGCCCCGCGATGAGGGCCGCTGCCAGCGCGATCACGATGACGATGGTGAACTCTATCGCGAAGGTGGTTGTGGCGCTTTTGTACGGATCGAGGGGGAGTCCCACATAGAGTATTCCGACGACATTCCCCAGCTCGTCCACTAGCGGGTTGTACGCTGTCATGTACTCATTGCCGACCACGCTGGCGACGCCGCGATAGGGAACGCCCTTGTCCAGAACCTCAGCGCGAACTTCGTCGGAGATGATCGTGCCGACAGCTCGTTCTCCCTCGGAATTCATGACTGTTGTCGCGACGCGAATGCCACCCTTGAACACCGTCGCGGTGCCATCGAAGTTCTCGGCGATCGAGTCGACGAACTGCATGTTTCCATTCAAGACATCCGCGAGTACGAGGGTGCCCAACGGCTGACCGGTATAGGTGGTGATGGGTGCCGAGGAGAGTACAGCCAGGACACCATCGAGCTCTTCCGTTTGCGACGCGGCGGCCGTTTCCGTGACGTCCAGCGCGTAGAACCGTGTGAGGCCGAGAGCCTCGACGTCGGACTGACGTATCGAGGAAACGGTGGTGCGAGCCTCTCCGGTGACCAGCGCACGTATCGCCTCGGAGTCGGGCTCGAACGGTTCTTTGGTCCTGCTTGAGATCAACACGGTGCCGTCTCCGTCGAGAATCATTGCGAACGAGACACGCGCCTGATCGACGACGACCCCGAGCTCTTCGCTCATCTCGGAGATCCGTCCTTCGCCGACGGCTGTGCGCACGACGCCTTGAGAGGCGGCTTTCTGTGCATGCTCAAGCGTTACGGTGGAGCGCTGCTGGAGCATTCCGTCAGCCATGGTGAGGTAGGCGTCCGCAGTTCTCTCGGCCTCAGAGTGGAGTTCACTCTTGAATGAGCTGATCGCGAAGTATGCGGCGATCACCATGGGGATCACGGCGACGCCCACGAAACCGACGACCATTCTGTTGCGAAGATTCCACGTGAACTTCAAGTGATTTACCCCTCAGGAGCCAGTGATTCATTTTCACGCGTAGCAATATTGGAGCCAACAGGCATAACGTACCACTTCTGTGGGGTATGGTTCTTGTGTGGCGATCTCAAAGGAATTGAGCGCGCCCTTGGACCCGCTGATCATGGGAGGAGAATTATGCCTGACACCGTGAGCCCGGGCGTCGCTATGACGCTCAACGATTTCGTGGCCAAGCACTCACAGAGGGAGACCGGAGGCACGTGGCAACTCGAGAGCGGCAAGATGCTGGAGATACATCTCAATAACGAACTCGTGTACACCAAGATGGGGTCGATGGTCTCCTACTACGGTGATCTGCGGTTTGAGCGCGCGGGTGCTGGCGGGGCCGCCAAGTTCATGAAGAAGGCGATGACCGGCGAGGGTGCATCGACCACACGGGTCACGGGTTCGGGAATCCTCTACTGTGCGGACCAGGGCAAGCAGATATCGATCGTCTATCTCGAGAATCAGACGATCTACGTGAATGGCAGCGACCTGCTCGCGTACTCGGCCTCCTTGGAGTGGGACATTGTTCGGACGAAGGGCGCAGGCATGATGGCCGGCGGTCTGTTCAGCCTCAAACTCACCGGTTCTGGATATGCCGCGATAACCACGCATGGTCAGCCCATGATCTTGGGAGTGAGTCCGGAGGTTCCTCTCTTCACCGACCCCAATGCGACTGTCGCGTGGTCCGAGGGTCTTCAGACTACGTTCAAAGCGGATATGAACCTGAAGACGTTCGTCGGTCGTTCGAGTGGAGAGACGTTCCAGATGCGTTTCGATGGCACCGGTTTCGTCGTTCTTCAGCCCTACGAGGAGGCAGCGATCGTCTCAAGCGGCGGGTAGGACGACAGGCTGCGGGGCACGCGTGCAGCCTCCACCATGCAACTGTATACGGGCATGCGTCACACAGGTGACTCAGGCGCAGGCCGATACGTGGGTATGAACAGGTTGTGATCTGCAGTTGGAGGTGGGTCGGATGAAGCGCGGACTACTCTTCGCTCTTGTGATGCTCTTGGCATTGGCCATGATCTCGCCGGGTGCGGCGATGGCTGTACGTGGCGGCAATGGCAAGGCTGTGGGGCATGACAACGGAGTGGAGACAGGGCGCTCCGAGGCAGCGTTGGAGCGCAGGCAGGCGAGAGAGTCATCCCATGAGGAGCAGCGTCTCGGGCGTGAAGAAGCTGCGCTCGAGCGTGAGCAGGCGAGGTCGGAGTTTCACGAGGCACAGCGTCTCCAGCGTGAAGAAGCTGTATTGGCTCGTGAGGAGGCGCGCGAAGAACGCGTCACGGGGCAGGAGAACGCAGCTGCTCGGATGGGCCGGAACCTTGATCGTATGGCCGCCAAGATGGCGGATGGCAAGCGCAAGCAACTGCCACCGGGACTCTCGGCTACATGGCTGAAGTTCATGAACAGCCTTGGGTACGAGGTCACCGCCGACGACCTTCCCGGGTCGGTTCCTGTGACCGATACGGTTCCGCCGGAGCTGGAAATGCCGGAGGCGCCCGAAGGCGAGTAGAAAGTATGCAGGCGTCATGAAAGGGATCCCGTTCGCGGGGTCCCTTTTTGTGTTGTTCTCATCTTCTCTGGAGGTCTGATCTCCGGTAGGAGATAGTTGAATTCAGAACGTTTAGAAATATATGAACGTTGGAAATATCACATGAGACGTTCATGTTCCGGGAGGGGGAAGCAGTGACATCTGATGGCAGTTCGAAACGCAGGGCCGCCTTGCTGGACAGACTAGCGGTGATGATCGAGGGGGTCGGATTTCCTCGGACAACAGCACGAGTCTATGCGGCGCTGACCATGGCCGAGGGCGAGGGTCTCTCCACAAATGAACTCGTGGAGCAACTCGAGACCAGCAAGGCGTCGATCACTAACGCTATGCAGCTCCTCGTGGGGACGGCGCTTGTGGAGCGGTATCGGGTCCGCGGATCTCGCCAGGCACACTATCGGATCCTCAAGGGGACGTGGGAACAACTCTTGGGCCGGAAGTTCAAAGCCATGTCGGTCGTTCGTAAGACAGCTGAGGAGGCACTCGAAATCGTGGAATCCGACCTTGCTCGGGAACGGCTGCAGGAGATGTATGACATATACACCTTCTTTGAAGAAGAGTTCGAGCACGTAATGGAGCGCTGGAGTGAAAGGAAGCGATCATGACGGGACCCGCCATCAGAGTGCAGGACCTGGAGTTCTCGTACGGTGACCTCAA
>DFBG01000166.1:12105-15741 GCA_002367305.1 Actinobacteria bacterium UBA3086
CCACGACCATCAAGATGCTCACCGGTCAGTTGACGCCCAAGGGTGGATCCGCTCAGGTTCTGGGCATAGACATCGCCGCCGATGATCCCGAGATGCAGGCACAGATCGGGGTCTGCTTCGAGGAGAAGAACCTCTATCTCAATATGAGCGCCAAGGAGAATCTCGATTTCTTCGCGTCGCTCTACGGCATCAAGGATCCCGACAGCATCGAGGTTCTTCGGCGCGTCGGGCTGGCCGAGCGGGCCAAGGATCGGGTGAGTGAGTTCTCCAAGGGGATGCGTCAGCGCATGATGATCTCTCGTTCGTTCATCAACAAGCCCAAGGTGCTCTTCTTGGATGAGCCGACCGACGGTCTCGACCCGGTGACCTCGGCTCAGATACGCCGAACCATCAAGGAGGAGGCCGATCGCGGTGCGGCAGTCCTTCTCACCACACACGATATGTTCGAGGCTGATGAGCTCTCCGATCGTATCGCCTTCATCAACGAGGGCAAGATCGTTGCGCTCGATTCCGCGGAGAATCTCAAGCTCAAGTACGGTACGCGCTCGGTCAAGGTGCGCCTGCGCGACGGTGACGGCGTGCGCGAGGAGCATATCGAGCTCGATAAGGAGACCTCGTCGGCACAGCTTGCCGAGTTGGTCGCCTCTCCCGACCTCATGACGATCCATACCGAGGAGGCCACGCTGGAGAACATCTTCATCGAGCTGACCGGTAGGGGGCTGAAAGAATGACATCCACAGTCTCCCGTGCCTCGATTCTGAAGGCGCTCCTGAAAAAGGAGTTGCTAGCCTACTCGAGGGACAAGCTCTATCTGTTCTTGACCATTCTCTCGCTCGTGTTCATGGTCGGTATCTTCTGGGTGCTGCCGGACTCGGTCGAGGAGACGATCTCGCTCGGGGTCTCGCCGCCCGTTCAGTCGATCGTTGATGATGCGACTGACACTCTCAGGGCGATGGGGGCTACCGACGAGCAGCTTGCAGCCATCGATGCGACCGATCTCACCCAGACCGAGGAGGGCCTTGAGTTCGTCGAATTCGAGGATGAAGACCAGATGTCCGCAGTCATCAAAGGGACGCTGGAGCTCTGGCGGACTGAGTCCGGAGAGCAGATCTTTCGTGATCCCGAGGGCGATGAGGACAAGCCCAAGGATGCTGATCGTATCAAGCTCGACATAGGGATCGCATTTCCCGACGACTTCATTGTCGATGTCGCTGCAAAGGCGGACGACATCACGGTGAACGTTTATTCCGATGCAGGTGTGCCCGAGGAGATCCAGGGAGCCATGCGCAGCTTCGTTCGCGAGGCGGCATATCAGTTCGCCGGTCAGGAACTTCCGGTTGATATGCCCGATGAGAACGCGATCGTGCTGGGCCAGGACCGCGCCGGCGATCAGGTCTCGCTTCGAGATAAGCTGCGGCCGATGCTCGCGTTCATGGTTCTGTTGATCGAGTCCATGGCGATGGCATCATTGATATCTGTCGAGGTCTTGCAGCGTACGGCGACTGCTGTGTTGGTCACGCCGGTGAAGTTGGTGGACTTCCTCACCGCCAAGACGATCTTCGGTACGGGTCTTGCCCTTTCGCAGGGACTCATCGTGCTGGTGCTCGTCGGGGCGTTCACACCTGAGAACTGGGCGATCCTGTTCGTGACGATGCTCATCGGCTCCGTGATGTTCACGGGTGAGGCCATGATCGTTGGCGCGGCGGGCAAGGACTTCTTGGGGCAACTCTTCTATTCCATGCTGTTCACGGTCCCGCTTATCATTCCCACGTTCTCAGTGCTGTTCCCCGGTTCTGCAGCAGTGTGGGTGCAGGTCATCCCGACCTACCCGGTCATCGACACGCTTGTGGGTGTGACCGTCTATGGAGAGTCCTGGGCTGAATCATGGCAGTCGCTCTTGTACGCGACCGCCTGGCTCGTTGTGCTCTACGGTGCGGGTCTGTTCACACTCAAGAGGAAGGTGGAGACGCTATGAGTCTCGTGCGTATATGGAAAGTGCTTCGCAAGGATCTGGCTCTGGGACCGCGCTCGCCATTCTTCCTCTATGCCGTCATCCTGCCCTTCGCGTTCACGCTGATATTCCAGGTGGCGTTCGGTTCGCTCTTTGAGCCGGCTCCGCGGCTGGGCATCGTGGACGATGGGTCATCCGAGATCACGGCAGCGATCAAGGATATGGAGGGTATCGAGCTGACCTTGCTCGACGATGCCGACGAGCTTCGTGACCAAGTTGAGGCGAACGATCTCGATGCCGGTCTCGTGCTGCCGACAGGCATCGACGAGGCGATCAGGAATGGCGATCAGCCTCCGCTGCAGTTCTTCATCGGCGGAGAGAGCTATGCCTCGAACCGGATCATTCTGAGCGTGACCGCGATCGATGTCGTTCGGGAGGTCCAGGGTGATGTGGCCCCGGTGAACGTGGACATCGTGAACTTCGGTGAGGCCGGCCTTCCGATCTCGGTGCGGCTCGTGCCGCTGATCATGTTCTACGCTCTGGTCATGGCGGGCGTCTTCACGCCCGGATCGAGCATCGTCGAGGAGAAGGAGAACGGCACGCTCATGGCGATGCTGGTATCTCCGGTCAAGTCGAGCGAGGTCCTTGTGGCCAAGTGGATGTTGGGCATGATACTCGCAACGATCATGTCGATTGTGACGCTTCTGCTCAACAGCGCCATGGGATCGCGACCGTTCGAGGTGCTGGTGGTCGTGATAATGGCTGCTGCGCTCACGTCGGTGATCGGTCTTTTGGTTGGAGTTGTGTCCAAGGACTCGACCATGTTGTTCGGCCTGATCAAGGGCACGGGCATCCTGCTGTTCGCACCGGTGGTGTTCTACATCTTCCCGGAGTGGCCGCAGTGGATCGCCAAGATATTCCCACTCTACTGGATCATCGAACCGATCTGGCAGGTCTCGGTCATGGGCGAGTCGATCACGACCGTCTGGTTCGAGATGGGTATCGCGCTGGCTATCACCGTCGCGCTGCTGCCTATCGTGATCATGCTGGCCAAGCGTATGCAGTCGCAGATGGCTGCGGGGTGANNCGGCTCCGCCCTTTCTCATGCCGCCTGATAGAATAGCCAAGCTCGCACATATCGCATATCAGGAGGCATCATGTCGTTCATTCGTTCTCGCGCACAGGCTGTCGGCGTCGCGGCGATAGCCCTCGTCGGCATCGTTGTAGCCGTGCTCGTGTTCACTCTGCCCCCGGATGTGCAGCTTGGAACCACGCTGCGGCTGGTGATCTACCATGGGGCCCAGACATGGGTGAACATGGCCTTGTTCACGTTCGCGGCAGTGGCTGCAGCTGTGTATCTCATTTCGCGCAACACCATTGCGTACAAGTGGGCGACTGGATTTCGTTATGTCGCCGTGCCGCTTTGGATCCTGAATACGGTCCTGGGACTCGTTTCGTCCAAGGTCGCGTGGGGTGCGATCAACATGGAAGAGCCGCGTCTTCAGGCGACGTTCTACTTGCTGTTGGGCGCCGGATTGTTGCTGGCGGTCGATTTTGGATTCGGCAAGCCGACGCTCACCGCTCTGGCGGACATCGCCATGGCGGGCGCACTCTGGTTCTTGATCCTCGGCGCGCAGAACTTTGTGCACCCCGACAGTCCCGTGATGCAGTCCGGGTGGGAGATC
>DFBG01000018.1:0-22189 GCA_002367305.1 Actinobacteria bacterium UBA3086
ATCTCGCTCAAGAGCATCGTCGACGAGGATCCCTCGTTGGTGCTTCGGCGCGACGATGAGACCCATCAGACCGTACTCTCAGCACTGGGCGAGACGGCTATCGATGTCGTCATCTCCCGGCTGCACGATCGTTTTCACGTCGAAGCTGAGACCGAGGAGTTGCGCATCCCCTATCGCGAGACGATTCGCAAGAAGGCGGAAGCACAGGGTCGCCACAAGAAGCAGACGGGTGGGTCGGGCCAGTTCGCGGACTGCAAGCTACGCTTGGAGCCCAACCCGGGCAAGGGCTATGAGTACGTCGACGCAATCGTCGGCGGCCGCATTCCTCGGCAGTTCATTCCAGCGATCGACAAGGGCGTTCAGACCACGATGCTCGAGGGCGTACTGGCGGGCTACCCCATCGAAGACGTGAAGGTGACGGTGTTCGATGGGAGTTATCACGCGGTGGACTCCAACGAGATGGCGTTCAGGATGGCGGCTCGTATCGGTTTTCGAGCAGCCGCGGCCGCGGCCAGCCCGGTGCTGCTCGAGCCCATCGCAACTCTTGAGATAACCGTGCCTGATGAGCACGCTGGCGCCGTTATGGGAGACATCTCATCGATCCGTGGACGCATCTCGGGCATGGACGCTCCAGAGGCAGGCATACAGGTGATCAAGGCGCAGGCTCCGTACGCAGAGGTCGTGCACTACTCACCTCACCTGAGTGCGATAACGAGCGGAACGGGCACGTACACGATCTCCATCGACTCGTACGAACAGGTTCCCGCAGATATGGCCAAGAAGATCGTGGCCAAATATGAGGCCGAGCGGGCAGAGGGTCACTAGACACTCTGCATCAGATGAAATGACGAGGCCGGCCCCGCGATGCGGAGTCGGCCTCGTTGTATGTGATGGTGCCCCCTACAGGATTCGAACCTGTGGCCTTCTGCTCCGGAGGCAGACACTCTATCCACTGAGCTAAGAGGGCGGATGCGGCATCGCTAGCGATGCGCCCACGCACTGTATCATACCGCCTACCTGTCGTCATCGAACGTTAGTAACGGTATGCTAAGCCAGATTTCATCACTCGCATACGGAGGCTGGAATGACCCTCGGAAAGAGCTTGTTCATTGTGAATCCAGCGGCCCGCCACGGCGAAACGGGCAAGATGCTCCCCGTGGTCGAGCGTCTGGCCGACGGCATCATCGACTACACGATCGTTCTCTCCGACAAACCCTGTCACGCAAAGGAGATCGCGAGCGACGCATCGGGCTATGACTCCATCGTGGCGGTCGGAGGCGACGGGACAGTACACGAGGTGCTCAACGGAATCATGGAGCGCCCCGAGAACGACAGGCCCGCGCTGACCATCATTCCGACCGGTTCGGGAAACGACTATTGCCGGACACTGGGAATCTCTTTCGATCTACCCACGGCGATTCGCCAGATCGCCACCGGGACCACCCGGATGATGGATGTGGGGCTGGTCAACGGCATCTACTTCGCCAACTCGATCTCAATCGGCCTCGATGCCCGCGTCACCGCCAAGGCGGTCGAGCTCAAGGTCACCACGGGTTGGTCGGGAATGATGCTCTATCTGCGCGCCGTCATCAATGTGCTGCTGCGCCAGTTCTACTCGCACAAGGTGAGGCTTCAGTTCAACGACGAGCTTTCGGTCGACTACGAGATGCTGCTTCTGGCAGCCACGAACGGCGCCACCTATGGCGGAGGCTTCGTGGTAACCCCCGACGCGGTCAGCGACGATGGAGAGCTGGATTTGTGCATTCTCGATCGCGTATCGCTTCCCGGCGCGTTCATGCGACTCCCCTTCCTCATGGTCGGCAAGCACACACACATGAAACCAATACATATGTCGCGCCACACGAGCGTGCGAATCGAGTCCGACAAACCCATCGCCGGACAGATCGATGGCGAGGTCATGCTTGAAACCGCATATGACATCTCAATCCTGCCGAGAGCCCTGAAGACGATCGTTCCGGGGAGCGATGAGGCATGATTCCTATCATTCTGGACTTCACTGTCTCAGACGTACTCAATCTCACGACCACGTTCCTCGTTTCCTATCTCTTCGGCTCGATCCCGTTCGCCTACCTCATCGTGAAGATGGTGAACGGCGAGAACATCACCACGCATGGCAGCGGCAACGTCGGTGCCATGAATGTGAGACGCACCACCGACTCGTGGGGCTGGTTCACGGTCGCGATGGTGGCAGACGCGCTCAAAGGATTCATTCCGGTGATCGCCGCGTTCTTCTTGGCCGGATGGAACGTGGGGCCCTCAGACCTCATGGCACGGCTCACGATCGAAGGCCTTTCCGAGTTCGACGTGACTCGCATCGCGATGCAGGCGGGCGTGTTCGGTGCGGTGATGGGTCACAACTACTCGCTCTTCATGGCCTTCTTCCGACAGCGATTTGCGCGCACCGGAAAGGGCCTGGCAACAGGAGCAGGCGCATTGCTGGCCTATGACTGGCGCTACTTCATCGCAGTCGTGGTCATTGGTCTCGCAACGATTGCGATCACTCGATACATGATGGCCGGTCAGGTAGCAGGAGCTGCAACTCTCCCCTCCGCGGCCCTCGTCCTAGGCTCCCCCGATTGGCCATTCGCTCTCGGAATGGGGCTACTGGTCTACGTGGCGCACCACAAGCGCTTCATCGGCATGCTGCGCGGTCGAGAACCCAAGTTCTATGTCAACGACTCCATGGGGCCGCGCGGTTGACGTATGCCCCTCGTTCTCTCCTATATGCGTAGTACCGTCTCAAGAGAAATGAAAAAGGCCGGGATATATCCCGGCCTTCTCTATGCTTCCACTGAAAGGGAAGCTTAGTCCATCGAAATGGCCTCGTTCGGGCACGAATCGACGCAGATGCCGCACTCTGTGCAGTCATCGGGACGAGCCAGAACGGCAACGTCACCGAGGTCGTATGCGCTGGTAGGGCACTCGTCGACACAGATGCCACAAGCAGTGCAAAGGTTCGAATCAACAACAGGCTTAGACATGATGTGAATCCTTTCTTTGTGACGTCTCAGTTCTTGGAGACAGGGTGGCGACATGATATCACGCGAGAGCTGCGAATCCAGTGGGCCCCACGCCACACGTCCTCAATTCAGAGCACCTTGTCCTGCACTTCCACGGGGTCCCAAAGACAGAAGGGATACGTGCGGTCGGTCAGGATCTCCGTCGCATCGCGCTCAGACACCAGCCGATCGAGATCAGCCTTGAGCTGGGAGGCTATGGGCGCCAGCAACTCCCGCAGTTCCTGATTGACCGCTTTGATCCTGAGGCCCAACTCCTTCTTGTCGGCACCAGGCTCAGCGATCCTTGTGACCAGGGACTCCTTCTCGTTGGCCAACGAGAGCGCAGTCTCGCGCTCGACCAGCGAATCGCACTCGATTCCCTTGAGCACTTCATCAGGATTGTGCTCGAATCGATGCAGCTGCCGTTCCGCTTCAGTCACCTCGGCATCGCCTGTGATCGGTGCGCCGAGCGGCAGATACATGGTCATCGACGCAACGGTGAACACCGGGGGTTCTTGGCCGAAGTAGCGCGTGATCACGCCGTCGGCGATACGGTCGTAGCGGCCTCCGCCCACCCCGTGAATGAAGACGTCCGCCAGGAATAGCCGTGCGAAGAGCGTGAGAGCGATCGCCTTGGGCGCAATGATCCCGGGAAGTGCTGAAAGAACATCCCTCGCTTCTGCTGGTACTGGCGGGAGCACCGCGATCCTCTCCCCTTCAGCGGCGAGTTCAAGTCCGCTCTCAAGGGGAGTGACCGCCAACGTCCTACGAGATCCCTCGTCCACGTACCAGAAGGGAATTTCAGTGCTCGTACCGTACGAGCGGAGATCCGGGAACGGCTGCGCGGCCGATCTCGTCTTGTGGATGACTCGATACGCACCGAGTTCGTCGTTGTACGCGCTGGCGAACCGATTCGCATTCTGCATGATGTCGATTGAATACTGGACGAAGGATTCAGTCCTACAGAGCACGGAGACCGGCAGTTCGAGGTAGTCGCTTCCCGCACTCGCCTCAAATCTCCGACGCGCGAACGTCACCAACTCAGAGAGATTCTCCGCATTCTGTGCAGCATCACGCAGCTGTCCGCAGAAATCCTCGAAATGCCTCGCAGGAGCGTTGGCAGGCAGCGAGGAGAGTGCGGCTGACCCCTTCTCGCACAGCTCATCGATCTCAGCAGATTCCGGAACTGGCGCGGTCACGTAGCAGCCACCTGCCTCCCCTATAGCGAGAGGATGGCTGAACGCGCTCACCACAGGTTCTATCGACGGAGCTCGTAGCGATACATCTGTGAACGAGTCGGTGTCCACTACGAGATCTATAGCCACTGAGGATGTCTCGTCGGCGAATCTCTGAAGAAGGAAGTCCTTGACCCATACACCCGGGTGATAGAGCTGCGGTTGGTGCCCCGTGACGATCACTCTTTCGACCGCCGATGGAACCGCCTTCACTGGCACGCCCAGACGGAGGGAGAACTCACTCGCTGCCGTGATCGCCTCGATGCGCGCGTCCTCGCGTAGTGCAGAAATGGGGACGCCAGCTATCTCAAAATCCCACGACGAGGCGAGCGCGATGTTGCCATGGAGAACACTCTCCCATTCGGCATATGGCGGGCTCGTGAGCATCTCACCATGACCGAGCGGTACTGTCGGGCGCGTTCTCATCGGCCTACACCAGCATCTCAGGCGCAGTGATCCCTATCGGCTCGGCGCAGAAGAACGGCTCGCCTGCCTTCACTCCGATCATGCCGCCCCACATGTGGGCTGCGATTCGAATCGATTCGATCACATCGGCATTACGCGGGTTCTCTCCGAACTGCGAGGCATAGGCACGGAGCGCATCGATCTTAGTATCCAGGTGATCGGAAACGTCCACGATGAGATCCGGCTTCTTGACGAGCCGCATGTGCACGGCCATGTAGTGATAGACCTTGGTCGGATAGTGCGGCTCTCCGGTCATGTCGGTCTTAGTGAACTTGGAGTAGAACCGCGCGGCCATAGCGATCTGAGACGCAGCGATATGATCAGGATGTGCATCCTGAGGGTAGGGCACGTAGAGCACACGGGGACATAGATCACGGATCACTTCCGCCAACGCAGTTCGAGCATCTACCGTGTCGAAGAGGTATCTGTTGGGAAGCGTGAGGGTGCGCCTATCCGTGACACCCAGCACGCGTGCGGCAGCCGTCGACTCGGAAGCCCGCGTCTCCGGCGTACCGTAGGGAGTGGGCTCCCCATTTGTGAGATCGACGATTGCGACATCGAGACCGCGGTCGATCATGCCGGCCACCGTCGCGCCCATGCCGATCTCAACATCATCGGGATGGGCACCGATGCAGAGTGCGTCAATCATGCTTCCAGCTCCCTCAGGGTCTCATTCCAGACACGCAGGTAGTACGTCATTCGTCGCTCGGCATCATCCAGGTCGCTGCCGAACGTGCGGTCGTTGTCACAATAGATACGCTCCACAGGAATCTCTCTCACCTTGAGACCCGCGTGATGCGCCCTGACCCAGAATTCGAGTGGCATCGCATATCCCGGCTCACGCAGAGTCATTCCCCTGAGGACCTCTGCCGAATAGGCCTTGAAGCCACAGAACGCGTCGGTGATTCCCCAGCCGGTGAGGTCGTTGACCATTGCCGTCACGCGCATGTTCACCCGCCGACGCTCCTCGGGGGCGACTCCGGTACTGAGGCTCCCGGGCAGATAGCGGCTGCCTGAAACGACATGCGAATCTCCACCGAGGGCATCGAGGAACTGAGGGATGTGCGCTGGCTCGTGTTGCCCGTCGCAGTCCATGGTCACCACGCGCTGCATACCGTTGGCCAGCGCCCAAGCGAAACCCTCGGCGAGTGCTCGACCGTATCCACAGTTCACGGGGTGCCTGAGAGTGACCACATCGTCGCGACCCTCAAGGATCCTCGCGGTACCGTCGGTGGACCCGTCATCGACGACCAGGATCTCACCATCGAAATGGCATCGCACGGCATCAAGAACAGCCGAAACCATGGGAGCCTCGTTGTACACAGGCATCAAGACGGCGTCAGCCGCACGTGCCCCTCGAATCTCAGTCATGGCTCACTCAGCCGGCGCGTCGGCCTCGACCACGCGGAATCGTGTAGCGACCTCGACCTCAGGTCCCATCATGCCTTTGACCGAGCAGTACTTCGTCTCGGAGAGCTCTATAGCTCGCGCGACAGCCGCATCGGTGACCCCGAACCCGGTCACTACGTACTCGATCACGATATGCGTGTAGATCTTGGGATAGTCATCCGTGCGCTGCGTGGCCTCGACGTTGATGCTGAGATCACGGACATCCTGACGCTTCTTCTCAAGAACGGAGATGACATCCATGCCCGTACACCCGGCCATCGCATACAACAGGAGCTGAAGCGGACGCACGCCGCTCCCCTCACCTTTATAGTCGCTGGGAGCGTCCATCACGATGCCATGGCCAGCTTCATCCCAGCCCACGAACTGCCTGTTCCCGTTCCATCTGACCGTGACGTTATCCATGCGTTCCCTCATCTCCAGGTGGCGAGCATGCCTCACTGCCTACTACGGTTCGTATGAGACACACTCGATGCAATATCAGATCTTGCGCCCCATCAGCTGAGCGAGCTCACGGGGATTCTGCGCCTTGCCGATCGCTTCTTCAAAGGTGACCTTACCTGACTGAAGAAGCGTCTTGAGGTGTTGATCCAATGTCTGCATACCCAATGAGGCGCCACCCTGGATGATCGTCGCCATCTGATGCGTCTTTCCCTCACGGATGAGGTTGCTGATCGCGGGGATGCCCAGCATGATCTCCATGGCCATGCATCGACCTCGGCCATCCGTGGTGCGCAGCAGAACCTGCGACAGAACGCCCTCCAGCGTGTTAGAAAGCTGCATGCGAACCTGCTGCTGCTGATGCGGAGGGAACACGTCGATAATACGGTCCACCGTCTCAGGACCGCCGGTGGTGTGCAGGGTCGCAAGCACGAGGTGCCCGGTCTCAGCGGCCGTGATGGCTGCAGCGATCGTTTCGAGGTCTCGCATCTCGCCGACGAGGATCACATCGGGGTCCTGCCGCAGCACACGTTTCAGTGCCGACGTGAAGGAGTGGGTATCCTCGCCCACTTCGCGCTGGTTGACGAACGACTTCTTGTTCTTATGCATGAACTCGATGGGATCTTCGAGCGTGATGATGTGATCCGCCCGGGTGGCGTTGATGTGATCGATCATGGCAGCCAGCGTGGTCGACTTACCGGAACCGGTCGGTCCGGTGACGAGCACGAGACCTCGCGGCCTCTCGGCCAGGAACTTGCAGACCTTGGGCAGCCCCAGATCCTCGAGTGTGGGGATCGCGATGGGAATGACACGGAAAACCGCGCCCATCGAGTTCCGCTGCTGGAACACATTCGCACGGAACCGTGATACTCCGGGAATGCTGTACGCGAAGTCGAGTTCGAGTTCCGTCTCGAACTTGCGACGCTGCTCCTCGGAGAGCAGGTTCAGTATCATCTCCTGAGTGTCACGCGGGCTGAGGACCTTATGATTCTCCACGGGCATAAGCTCACCGCGAAGCCGCAGACCAGGAGCGCTTCCCACCGTGATGTGCAGGTCGGAACCGCCTCGGTCGATCATGAGCCTCAAAAGGTCATCGATGTGAGGAATGTCACCGCTGTTATCGGACGGACGTCCGTCCGCGATCGGGGCCGTTCCCGACATGACCGGAGCAGTGCCACCAACCATCCCCGTGGGCATCGGAGGCCTGGCAGGTGGTGCGGACGGAGCGCCATAGCCCTCGGGCGCGCCCGAAGCAGCCGCTGGCTCTCCGGGAGGTGGAGGCGGAGGCACGGCACCGGCTGGCGCCTGAACGGGTTGCGGAGCTCCATATCCTGCAGGAGCAGCCTCTGCGACACCCGCCGACGCACGCACTTCGGGGGGCTCGGTCGACGACGCAGGAGCTGCCGGGGAGACCGCCGGTGCGGAGTCATCCGCGCCCGCGAGCGCCACGACCCGTCCTGCGATCTGATCGGCCGGACCGGTCGAGGGCATGTGAGCAGCTGCACCGGCCTGACGCGCCTTGAGAGCGGACGCCTCAGTGGGCTGTAGGGAGACTATGATGACGGGAATACCAGAGGTTGCCTCTTCGGACTTGAGTTGCTTGGTGACCGTATAGCCATCCATGCCGACGAGTTCAGCATCGACCACGATGACATCCGGGCGATTGTTGTTCACCATTCCAAGGGCACGCGGCCCGGACAATGCGCTCGTCACCTCGAACGCTGCCCCGGATGCTTCAATCGCCCCTTTGACCTGCGAGACGAACGTCGCATCATCGTGAACGATCAGGACTCTCTTCTCAGCCACCAGTGAATACCTCCTCGTAACGGGTCATCTCAGTCGACCCGGATCATAGTGCGATGTCACGAGCACTTTTCACAGTATCGGCCTTGCGCCCTCAGGACTCAACACCGGAGATGAGCGTGCCTCGCAAGCGGACGACGGGTACTATGTATCTCGTTTCCAAAAACACGAAAGGGATTACGCGTGCAACTCAAGATCGAAAGCCTCGCATATGGTGGAGATGGCGTCGCTCGCACCCCTGAGGGACAGACCGTTTTCATCCCCGACACCTGTCCGGGTGACGTGGTGGAGGCAACAGTCGTCCAGGACCGCGGACGTTGGGCCAAGGCACGCCTCACCTCGATCGTCGAAGCATCTCCCGATCGTGTCTCCCCCTCCTGCCCGTATTTCGGGGAATGCGGAGGATGCCAGTGGCAGCACGTCGCCTATACAGCGCAGCTCAAAGCCAAGCGTCAGGCAGTGATGGACGCCTTGGGTCGCATAGGCGGACTCGACACCGAGGCGCTCGTGGAACCCTGCATCTCCTCTGAGCGCGAGTATGGCTACCGCAATAAGATCGAACTTCGTGCCGACGATACCGGCCCCGCAACTCTAGGGATGACCGCGCGCGATGGGCGCACGATCATTCCGATCGATCGCTGCCTGCTTCTTCCCAAGAAGCACGCCGGTGCACCACGCAAGATCAGAGGTGCGCTCAAGTTCGTCGCCGGCGATCAGGATCTGGGACTCAAGCGTGTCGGCCTCCGATTCGCCGAGCGCAGATCCGACATTGAGATCGCCATCTGGACGACACCGGGCCCGTTCCCGCGCTCACTCGCGACCAAGACGCTCACCGACTCGATTCAGGCAACGAGCGTGGTCCGAGTACTCACAAAAGGCCCCGACAAGGCGAGGCGTGTGTCGAAGGTAGAGGTCCTGGCGGGCAAAGGATCCTGGCGTGAACGTCTCTCCGGATTCACCATGGGCATCTCGGCACCTTCATTCTTCCAGGTGAACACGGCCACGGCCGAGAAGCTGGTTTCCACCGCGCTCGACGCTCTGGACCCCTCAGAGGATGACGTCGTACTCGACTGCTACTCAGGCGCAGGAACGTTCACTCTGAAACTCGCCGAGCGCTCGGACGACGTGGTGGCGATAGAGGCCTCCAGTGCGGCGATCCAAGATCTTCGTCGCAACTTGGAGAATGCCGGCCTTCACGCCGATGTAATCGGCGGAGACGCGACGCGCGAACTGCCTGGACTCGGGGAGTTCGACCGCATCCTGGTCGACCCTCCGCGTGCCGGACTCACTCCTGAGGCTTTGATAGCGCTCGCTTCGGCAGGCGCCTCTCGTATCGTCTACGTCTCGTGCGACCCCGCCACATTGGCTCGAGATGCAGGCGCGCTCGATGCACAGGGCTACACACTCACCCGAGTCACACCGGTGGACCTGTTCCCGCAGACCTATCACGTCGAATCAGTGGCGGTGTTCGACCGCAGTTAGGCGAGTACGCCGATCTGGGGGAAGTCCGTCACGTAGGCATCGTGCGGAGCATCTTCATGCTCAGCAGTGAGATCCATGCCCGCGAAATGCATGGCCTCGTGGTCGCCATCGACCCACATGGCGCTCTCCGAGAGGTCATACACGGCGCCTTCATACGCAACGTACGCAGGTTTGCCATCCTTGCCGTTGAACGCCGCGAGTTCATCGCGCGTGAAACTCTTCATGGTTCCTCCACTGGTGAGACGGTAAACGGATTCTCAGAATATCTCTCCGAGATGCCCCCGGGCAAAACCTGTTCGGACGATCCGATGATGATCGAGATTGCCCGACCCCAGCAAAGACAGATGGACTCTAGCCGCGGCCGAGTCTCATGAGCAGGCCCAAGAACTTCACGAACACCCCGGCAGCGACACCCAGCGCGCCGAATCGCATGAGTCCTCCGCCTTCACCGTCGTCCGTCTCGCCCATGAGGCCCGCATACTCGATCACGACCGGCGTCGATGTCCCATCGACATCCAATGTCACGGTCGCTGCCGACGAACCGAACTCCGCCCCCTCGAACTGTTCGATCATCGTTGATACCGCCTCGGCACCGGAAACCGTGGTGACCGAGCGAGATATGGGCTGCGTGGAGCTTCCCGCGGGGATGAGCACCTCGTCGGCAACGGCCGGCGCGATACCGCTGAGAGCGTAGATCAGGAATGCGATTGCCATGATGCGCTTCATGTGAACCAACCTCGACGATCGGGTACCTGTGAGATGCGGGAACACCCTCTACATCGGCACGGGGGCATCACAGGATGGTGACTGTGATCACTGATGAGGGTTCGGGATGAGATGACGAACATCGAGCAGGATCAGGATCAGTCCATCTCGAGACGTTCGCGCAACTGGATGAGGTCGACGACGATGCGCCTACCCTTCGTGGCGACGATGCCGTCCCGCGCCAACTGCGAGATGATCCGGCTCGCCGTCTCACGGGATGTACCCGCCAGCGTGGCGATGTCGTAATGGGTCAGTCCCTGAACCACGGGCACACCACGCGATTCATAGCTAGCCGTTGCCACATTGAGCACGACGCGCATGATCCGATGGGTGGCATCGTGGAACGCCATGTCCTCGAGCCGGGTGATGGTCTGACGCAGCCTTCGGGAGAGCGTGGCGATGAGCGACAGCGCCAAGCGTGGCTGCAGCTGAATGGCCGATGAGAGATCCTTGGCATCGAGGCTGAAGAGTTCGACATCAGTGACAGCGATGACGTCGGCGGAGCGAGGCTCTGCGTCCACCAGACTCATCTCACCGAAATGTCCGGGTGCGTCTAGATAGTTCAGGGCGAGCTCTTTGCCGTCGGGACTGGCAAGCGAGACCTTCACCCGGCCTACAACGAGTAGATACATCGCTGAACCGGCTTCGTTCTGATTCACGATGAATGCGCCCTTGGGATACCGACGGAACTGAACCATATCGACGAAGGTCTCGAGATCCTGAATGGACAGATCCGAGAACATCGGAATGGCTCGGAGCTTGGCTACCGAGAGGTCTTTGTTCGTCGTTGTATTCACAACCCTAAGTATCGGTCAGGAATCACTGTGACTTGAGACACAATCGAGCAGAAATGAGCAGTCATTCTCATCGCTCATATCGAACGAACATACGATAGCACTGCGCTTCTCTGGGCCGTGCGCAACACAACCCTGAGCACCCGGTCAACAAGAGGAGGCGGCGGCCGAATGGCCACCACCTCCCCTGAAATCGCCACCAGAACTGAAAGCTACATCTCAGCCTTGATGTACTCGATCATCTTGGGCGTCACGAACGGGATGAGCTCCGGCAGGTATGTGGGCATGAGCGACTGCATCGTCTTGGGAAGCAGCTCGGGCATGAGCTCAGCCATATCCTCGGGTATAAGGCCAACGTAGTCCTCAACAGCCTTGACCATATCGGGCATGACCTTGTCCATGATCCCGTCGATCATCATCGGGAACATCATGGGCATCATCTTCTCCATCATGGGGAGACCGCCCGGAACGTACTTCATGCTCTTCATCATGGGCTTCATGCCCACGGGCATCGCATCCATCATCTGCGGGAAGATCCGCTCCATCAGCGCAGCCATGTTCTCCGGCTCCATGAGGATGATGAACTTCTCGAAGTGTCCCCACATGTACAGGGCATGCGCGGTGCTCTCAGGGATGTCGTAGCCGGCAGCCTGTGCCACCACGCGTGAGAGGTCGTCGACCTTGAGGTTCATGTCGTTCTTGACCACGCTGTCACGCAACTGCACCTGGCAGCACGGACAGAGCGCGACGACCGTATCAGCCTCGACGTCCTTAGCCTCATCCAGGCGCATCTTGCCCAGCACCGGAGCGACCGACATTTCGCCGACGAGCGTGAGGACCGAGCCACAGCAGTAGCCCTCTTCACGGTTGTGCTCCATCTCGACGTAGTCGACGCCGGGGATGGCTTTGAGCATGTCGCGGGGAGGCTCGTAGAGGCCCTGCGCGCGACCGGCGTGACACGAGTCATGGAACGTCAGGCGACCCTCGATCGGGTTCTTGAGCTCAAGCGAGCCATCACCCAAAGCCTCGGCGACCAGCTCGGAGTAGTGCTTGACCTCAAAGTCGTAGTCCTCGCCTAGATCGGCGGCCAGACCGGGATAGATCTCTTTCCACACAAGGGCACAAGCCGGGCATGACGTCACGATCGTCTTGGCCCCACGCTTACGCGCCTCTTCGGTGTTGTGCTTGTAGATCATCTCGAACGTGTCCCACTTGCCTGCGACCTTCATGGGAATACCACAACAAGCCTCGTCGGTGCCCATGTAGCCGATGTCGTACCCGGCGTCGGTGAGCAGGCGAACGCTCGCCTCGGCCACGTCGGTCTCCACGAAGCTCGCCGTGCAACCGGCGAAATACAGGTAGTCGGACTGCTTGTTCCAACCACCGTTCTCGTCGGCCAACTTGGGAGCGATGTCCTCGGGGACCCAGTTCGCGCGGTTCTCGCGCTTGCCGGCCCAGATGTCCAGATCGCTCTCCAGCGAAGCACCCATCATCTCGAAGGGCGGGAACGTGCCACGCTTCTCCTTGTGGACCAGCTGACCACGCATGGCCATCCAGTTGTGTTCGACGGGCAGCTGGAGCTGACAACGCTCGTTGCAGACCTCGCACGTGGTGCACACGAGGAAGGTATCGACCATCTTGCGATCGAACTTCTCGCGCCCGGCCAACACTTCACGGATGAATGCATACTTTCCACGGGGAGAATGGGACTCCCAGCCACGACCGGAATACTGCTCGCAGGTCGGAACGCAGTATCCACATCGAGCGCATGCGTAGGCCATGAACGCGACCTCGCCCGGAATACCGTTCTTCTCCTTGGAGAGATCACCAGGACCCTCGGGCGGAGTGGCGGCGTTGGCAACCACGCGCACGACAGGCTCCAAAGCAGCTGCTGTGCCCATGATCACGTCGATGAGACCGCTGCCAAAGACCTTGCCGGGGTTCATTACGCTTTTGGGGTCGACCGAGGCCTTGTAGGCGGACAACGTCTTGACCTTGGCGGAACCGAGAACGGAGTCGGCCTCACGTCGGAAGTACGCGCCCGTAGAGTAGGCGGAACCGCCGTGCTCCTTGGCGATCTTGATGACGGTCAGCGACAACGCGAACGCGAGGTTGAAAGCGAACGAACGCTCATCGTGAGGGATGAAGCCAAGGAGAACGACCTTGTCGCCCTTGGCGTGCATGCCCTCGAGAATGAACGGCTGCTTGATCTTCTTGTCGATCTCCGCGAGTACGGCAGACATCTGAGCCAGCGGTACGACGACCTCGGTCGGAACGATCGATGGCCCGATCCTCTTGAGCCGCATGGGGGCGAATCGCAGCTCCCACTCATGCTCGGCGGCCTCAGGACCAAGGTCGGTTCCTCCGTTCATTTCAGTGACGGCTGCAAGCGCGTCATCGATGGCGCCGCGACGGGACTCCGGATACGCAATGACCGCGATATAGGCCTCGGGAAGCTCTGGGTCGGCATGCTTATGCGCTTCCTCCCACGGATGCCCGTGACGATGAGGGAGCCGAGTCTTAAGTCGCATGGACTCCGGATTGAGGAACGTAATGGACCAGACGGGAAGCTTCTGGACAGAGATTGCGCTCAATGCGGCACCAATAGAAGCAGCGTCGGGGAACGCGATCGCACGATGAACCTCAGGCTCAAGCTCGCGAAGCGAAACTACGAGCTCGGTGATGATGCCGGTGATGCCTTCGGCATCCGCGATATAGGAGAGGAGATCCTCGCCAGCAAAGACCTTCACCTCGCCGTTAGGAAGCACAACTCGTGCTGAGACGACGTTCTCTTTGAACGTCCCGTACTCGTATGAACCGAACCCTGCACCACCCTGCGCGAGCCAGCCGGCTGCACCTGAGGATGGGGTCGAGGACGGATAGAGGCGCAGCGCGAGACCATCCTTGTTAACCTCGCGCTCAATGACTTCCCAGATGGCCGAGGCCTGAACTCGAACGCTCTTGTTGCCCGGGTCGATCTCCAGAATATGATTCATTCCAGTCATATCAACAACGACTGCACCCGTCTTGGGAAGCACTCCGCCGTAACCCGAAGTCGCCCAGCCACGAGGAACAAGCTCGATTCCCTCACGGGACGCGAACTTCACGAGCTCCACGATCTGATCTTCTGTTTCGGGACGAACCACGGCGCCGGCAATTCCGGCAGCAATGAACGGCTTGACCAGTTTCGGCATTGCACCGATATCGAACGAGTACATCTTCCGCTCGACGCGATCCGTCCTGATCCTGTCCTCGCCCACGATTTCGCGGAGTGATCTCTCCACGCGCTCACTGATGGCTGACATCAGCACCTCTTCCTTTCACACGACGTCATGTTGTGAAATATTTCTTATGCAGGTACGAGCAACTTGTATGCCTACGGGGGTATTCCTGCACCTAAGTGAAGATACCCCTACAGGTATAGCATCGTCAATAATGAATCTTCACATAAATCAAAGCTTGGGCTAATTCGAAAACACCAGCGTAAGTCGCCTGAAAGAGACTACCGCAATGCTACTATTTGCATGTTGCCCAAACCCACAAAGGAGCAAGCGTGCGCGGAGTCCTGTTCGATCTTGACGGAACGCTTCTCGACATAGACCTCGAGATCTTCCTTGCTGCGTATTACAGGGCGCTCGTGCCCGTGATCATGAGTACCTCGCCCACTTTGGATCCCGAGACGTCCATCGCCGCTCTGGAAGACAGTGTCCGGACGATGATGACTCCCCATCCCGGGCGCACCAACGAGGATGTCTTCCAATCCCGTTTCCTTGAAATCACCGGGCACGGCATCGCAGCTCACTGGGAGAAGTTCGAAAACTTCTATCTCAACGTCTTTCCAGGCCTCGACGGAACCACCGGGCCGGCAGTAGGCGCCCGTGAATGTGTGGAGACCGCGATTGAACTGGGTCTGAAGGTGGCATTGGCCACCAACCCGATCTTCCCACTTGTGGCGATCGAGCGTCGACTGGCTTGGGCGGGACTTGACGATATCGCCTTCGACGTCGTGACATCCTACGAGACGAGTCATGCAACAAAGCCCCACGCAGAGTACTTCAGGGAGACAGTTCATCATCTTGGCTTGGATCCGCAGGAGTGCCTCATGGTCGGAGACGACCGGGTCCTGGATCTGGCTGCTGCTGACATCGGGATGAGGACCTACTACGTCGGCTCCGATGAGGACGCCGTTGCCGACTATCGCGGCGATCTCGTACAACTGAGATCACTTCTGACACAACTGGAGAAGTCCTAGAATCTTTCCGGACTACTCGGGCTTACGGCGGATCAGTGCGACCCACGCGCCGTCCATACGCTGATCGTAGAAGTACTCGTAACGACCGCGCGTCTCTTTTCTGAGATCGAGTTGATAGCCGAGTCCTGCTGGTTCATGATCGCAGACCACGACGAGGCTGTCGGCGGCGTCGAGTTCGAGCATCCGGTCAATGAGTGTGAACACGATGGGGCGTCGAAGTCCGGGAGTGAACCCCCGTACATCGAGCACCAGACCGTGCGGCGCGCCTGTGATCATGAGCCCCCATCCATCAAGCGACCACGCTCAGAGAGCGCACCGCCCGTGCGTGCATGTCATCCACTGGTTCCGTTCGTGGTGCAGAGTCGTTCTCCTGCCCACATCACCTGAACCGAATTCGCTCCGATGTTGTGGCAATAACTGGTCCACGGGTATAGACTATCGTGATTGTGAGGTCTGTTATGCCGGCGGACCAAGCGGCCTGAACGTCGAGGGCATCTGGAGACATCGTCTTGACGATTGTTCCTGGAGGGGGTTAGACCATATGGGTCGTTGCCGCAAGGCGCGTCCATTATCGCGGTTATGCACTGGTACCCGCGAGACCATGATTGGCCATTCGCGCCGCACGAAACCGTGCGGACGTTATGGCGACTTCAGATCCTCTGCCTCCCGCACCCCCCACGTCGCGACAGGCTTCGCAACACCCTACCCACACACCCGGCAACGTATCGATGCTGTGCGACAAACCTACGCATTCAGCATCGATCGTACATATGGAACGCCGTGTCCACAGAGTGGACGCATCGAGAGGAGGTCTGCCCGCCAAGCAGATGTGTTGCCGCATCCGAGTGCCCAGAGACACGCATTCGGTCGGTGAAAAGACACACACGCACGTTCATGTCCGATTTCCACGAGGAGGTGTATGGCATGGCTCATGAGGACCACGGCGCAGTCTACGATCTGCTGAAAAGCAGAGGTGTCTCGCGTCGCGATTTCCTCAAGTACTGCGGCTCACTGGCGGCAATGCTCGGACTTTCCGAAGCAATGGTTCCCCAGATGGTCGCAGCCGTAGAGAGCGGCACCAAGCTCCAGCCGGCGCTGTGGCTCAATGGTGGCTCGTGCAGCGGTTGCACTGAGTCCATCGCGCAGGTCGACACACCCGATGTCGCTTCAATCGTGCTCGATCTGCTCTCGATCAACTACTTCGAGACGATCATGATGGCTCAGGGTGATGATGCCGAGAAGGCCGCCGAGGAGACCATCAAAGAGGGTGGCTACATCCTCATCTATGAGGGCAGCGTCATGACCGGCCAGGACGGCAACGCCCTGGTGATCAATGGCCGCAAGAGCACTGAGATCCTCGCCGAGGCCGCAGCAGGCGCTGCTGCCGTTCTGGCAGTCGGATCCTGTGCGGTCGACGGTGGATGGGTTGCAGCAGCCCCCAACCCCGCCGGAGCCATCGGCGTGCAGGAGTTCCTGACCGACGAGGGTATCAGTACCCCCGTCATCAATCTGCCCACCTGCCCCGTCAACCCCGAGTGGATCGTCGCGATGGTCGTCGACGTTCTCCTGCTCGGCAAGTTGGCGGACGGCTCGATTCTCGATGAACTCGACGACTTCGGTCGACCCAAGTTGATCTACGGGCAGTCGATTCACGACAACTGTCCACGTCGTGGGCACTTCGAGAACGGTGAGTTCGTGTATCAGTTCGGCTCCGAGGAGGAAAAGAAGGGCTACTGCCTCTATCCACTCGGATGCAAGGGTCCACAGACCTTCACCAACTGCCCGATCGTCCGCTGGAACTCGCGTTCCGGCTGGTGCATCGAGGCCGGTTCGCCCTGCATCGGCTGCGGTTCAGCCAATCCGACGAAGCACGGCGGCAACTGGGTCGATGTGGGAACCCCGTTCCTCAATCGCCATCGCGACCTGCCCCTCGGCGGCTTAGGCAACACTGCTCCGGGCACCGTCGCAGGAGTGGTCGGAGGAGTTGCCGGTGCGGCTCTCGTCGCTCACGGAGTTGGTATGAAGGTAGCCGGCCGAATGGACGGTGGCGCCGACTATGAGCCGATGAAAGCTCATGACGCCAAGAAGATGAAGAAGGGGGGCGGTGAATAGTGGCCCGCGTTGTTGTCGATCCATTGACCAGGATTGAAGGACACCTGCGTGTGGAGGTAGAGGTTAACGGCGGCGAAGTCACCGACGCCTGGGTCTCCGGAACGCTTTATCGCGGAATGGAGAAGGTCGTGCAGGGTCGTGACCCGCAGGACGCCTTCTACATCTCCCAGCGCATCTGTGGTGTCTGCCCGATCTCGCATGGACATGCCTCTACGATGTCGGCAGAAGCCGCCATGGGGATCAGTATCCCCGAGGGCGCGCGTCTCGTCCGCAACATCATCGAAGGTGCTCAATTCCTGCACAGCCACATTCTGTGGTTCTACACCCTTGCCGCGCTCGACTACGTCGATCCGGTCAAGGCTCTCGAGGCTAACGTCGCCGACACGTACGCACTGGCCCAGGCGGCCGGTACGGGTGCCTGTGACTTCGGTGCCGTCAAGGACCGTCTTGCTGGCCTCGTGAACAACGGTCAGCTCTCCATCTTCAGCAATGGCTGGTTCGGTCACCCGGACTACGCCGCTGACATGCCTGCAGAGCTTCACCTGATCGCTGTCGCCCACTATCTTGAGGCGCTGCAGATCCAGGCCGAGGCCGCACAGGTGATCGGTATCATGGGTGGCAAGTTCCCGCACTTCATGACCTCGATCAACGGTGGTACGTCCTTCGTACCCACCGAAGAGAAACTGGACGACGTTCTCTTCCGTCTTCTTAAGATCAACAACTGGGTCAAGAACACCATGATCCCCGACACGCTGGCGATTGCGCCGTTCTACAAGGACGCGCTCGGTTTCGGCGGAGGCACAGGCAAGTTCCTGGCATGGGGCGTGTTCAACGATCCGAGCTTTGATCTCACCAGCCGCTATCTTCCCGGTGGCGCGATTCTCGACGGTCTCAAGGTCGAGGATCCCGATCCTGCGAAGGTCACGGAGTACGTGGAGCACTCGTGGTACGACAACGCGGAGAGCAACCTCCACCCGAGCGAGGGTGAGGCCAACGCCAAGTACACCGAGTACAACACTGACGACAAGTACTCCTGGGGCAAGGCCGTACGCTACGACGAGCAGCCGACCGAGGTCGGTCCGCTCTCACGTATGCTCATCGCCTACCTGCGCGGTGTGGAGCCGGTTCAGGATCTCATCGACGGTACGCTCTCGGCACTGGGTGCCGCAGGCAAGCCCGAGGTCCTCGTTTCGCTGCTCGGTCGCGTCGCCGCTCGAAACCTTGAGACGGCGTACGTCGGCGATCTCACGGTGGGTTGGGTCACCGAGGTTATCGAAGCCATGAAGGGCGGTTCGGTTGACCTGTTCACGGAGCATGAGATCAAGGATGGCTCCGGTTATGGTCTGTGGGAGGCGCCTCGCGGCTCCGTCGGCCACTGGATGACTGTCAAGGGCGGCAAGATCGATCGCTACAACGTCGTTGCTCCGACTACGTGGGACATCGCTCCCCGTGACCGTGACGGCGTTCGCGGCCCCATGGAGGAAGCGCTCATCGGAACTCCCGTCTCCGACGTCGAGAAGCCGATGAACGTCTGCCGTGTCGCTCGCAGCTTTGATCCTTGAATCGGATGTGCGGTTCACGTGATTGAACCCAAGAGCGGTAAAGAGGGCTATGTCCACACCAAGCCGATGGGGGTGAAGTAGACATGGCGCACCCCGCACATTACAGGGAGGCCCATCCCCTGGTGTTCGTGATCACTCACTGGATCAATCTGATCTCAATGGTCGCGCTCGCCTGTTCGGGCTTCTACATCCACTACCCGTTCTTCAGCGGCTTCATGGGTGTGGCGCGCGGAATGCACTTCTTCTTCATGTACGTGCTCATCATCAACCTGACGCTCCGTATCGTTCTCGCCTTCTTTGTGAAGAGCGCAACGGTCCTCGGCTCGCGTGAGGTCGACACGGACATCAAGAATTGGCTGCCCCAGAAGGCCAACGTGCACCAGTTCGGCGCATGGATCAAGTACTACACCTTCTTCAAGAAGGACCATCCGCTGGGCGCGAAGTACGGCGTACTCCAGAAGGGTTCCTACATTCTGACCGTGCCGCTGACGTTCCTCATGGCCTACACCGGTTTCTGCATCTATTCACCGGTCATGGACTGGGGATTCTTCCAAGCTGGTCTGAATCTCGTGAACGGTCCCATGAACATGCGGATCATCCACTACTTCTGCATGTGGGTGTTCATCATCTTCACGGCCATTCACGCCTATCTGGCTAACGTCGAAGGTGTCGCTCCTTCCAGGTTGATCTTTGCCTGGAAGGAAGAAGAGGGTCTGCACTTTGACGCTGACGGCAACCCCGCCGGCGGCAAGTCGCACTAGGCACTCTCTTGCACCCGCCGCACAGGCGGAGGCTTGAACCTACAGGACCCCGGAGCGAACCGCTCCGGGGTCCTTGTTCGTACGTAGGATTCGACTTGGCCAGGAATCCCATATCTTCTTGCAGGAGGGCGTCGTCGACCGTAGAAGAAGGTTTGTTGGGTGCTCGACCCGAATCGTCTTGGCATGCGCGTGTGTGCCACCTTTGGTCGTCGAGCATGGGGGGTACGGCCCGGGAACCGACATCGATGCCATCATCGGTGGACCCAGGCCTCCGGCGCACTCTACATACGAGCACTGAACCGAAGGGACGATCGGATGCTCTCTGAGCGCGTGATTACTGCTGCGTTGCGCATTCTCAACACCTCGTATCTGGCACAGAGACCCACAAAAGCAACCACCCTTCCCGGCCCCGTTCCCGGGCGAACCTACACCCTGTATGCGCACGTTCCGTTCTGCGAGCGCCTGTGCCTCTACTGCTCATTCAATCGATTCATCTTCAACGAAGATCGCGCACGCGCATACTTCAAGCGCCTACGCAGCGAGATGCACATGGTCGCGGATCTCGGCTACGACTTCCCCTCGCTCTACATTGGCGGTGGCACACCTACGATTCTGCTCGACGAGCTCTGCGAGACCATCGATCTCGCGCGATCACTCTTTGGAATCACTGAGGTCTCGTGTGAGACGAGTCCCAACCACCTTGGACCAGAACTGGTCGCCGCCCTCTCCGACCGTGTACAGCGTCTCTCCGTCGGCGTACAGAGCTTTGAGGAGACGCTGCTGCATCAGATGGACAGGTTGGAGAAATACGGAAATGGACGTGCGCTCTTCGACGCTGTCGAATCCGTGGCCGGCAAGTTCCACTCGCTCAACGTGGACATGATCTTCAACTTCCCCAGCCAGACCGAGGAGATGCTCGAGCGCGATATGGCCATCCTCAAAGGAACGGGCACGAATCAGACCACCTTCTACCCGCTCATGGCTTCACCCAAGACACGCGCCGAGCTCGCGGATGCCGTCGGAACTATCGACTACGGACGCGAGGCTCGCTACTACAAGTTCATCGCCGAAGGACTCTCCAGCGACTTCACCGCCGCTTCCTCGTGGACGTACTCACGCGACACGAGCAGCATGATCGATGAGTACATCGTGGACACCGAAGAGTACGTGGGGATCGGCTCCGGTGCGCAATCGTTCATCCATGGGCGATTCCACTCCAACACCTTCTCGCTCAAGGACTACATTGAACGCATCGACAGTGGCACCATGTCGGTCGCCAAGCAGGGCAGTCCCTACAGCAAGAAAGCGCTCATGCGCTACCGATTCGTGACCGACCTCTTTGGGCTGAAGCTCGATAAGCAGCGCTTCCTGCGCGACTTTGGGGTCACTGCGGAAAGAGGACTCGCTGCCGAGTTGGCCTTCATGCGCGTCGCGGGAGGTATCGACCAGGAGACGGCCGACTACGTCACGCTCACCGAAAAGGGTCGCTACCTGCTCATGGTCATGATGCGAGAGACACTGGCCACCTCCAATGACCTTCGCGACAAGGCGCGCGCGGAGCTGCCGTTCGAGGAGCGGATGCAACTCATCGAGGGCGAAGGAACCGGCTGCGAGGAGCCATCTCGATTGGTCGCCAGCTAGGGGCGGACTATCCCGAACGAGCCCCTCTGTAACCCACATGAGCGGAATTGTTCCACAGCGAGCGAACCGCAATTCCGTAATGGTTCGCGACCGGCTTCATACGCTAGAGTGTTCAACATCGGACTATCAATTGAATGAGGCGACATGGCTTCTCAAGAACGAATCGTAGTGCTCGGTATTGGAAACCCGCTCATGCGCGATGAAGGCGTGGGTGTTCGGATCGTGGAACTCCTCATGTCCCGTTACGAATGGCCCGAGAACGTAGAGATCATGGATGCGGGAACCATGGGGCTGGGCATGCTCCACATGTTCCGCGACATCGACTTTGCGCTGGTCGTGGACGCGATTCAGGGAACTGAGCATGAGCCAGGCACCATCGTTCGTCTCTCCCCCGACGAGATCGCCCCCAACCAGATCATGCATTCACTGCACGACGTTCGCCTGAGCAA
>DFBG01000018.1:22261-25301 GCA_002367305.1 Actinobacteria bacterium UBA3086
CTGGATGTGCTTGCCGAGCACGGCGCCACCCCCGTTCCCCGGACAGAAGAGAACCGGGACGCGACAGTGATCGAGAATCTCCGCAAAGAGATATAGATCGCCTCAGCGAACGAGAGGCAACCGGAATCCCACGGTCGCGCCCGCATCCGAGCGAGCGAACACCTCGCCGCCATGGTCCTGAACGATACGCCGGGAGACGGCCAGCCCCACGCCGATTCCGCCGGTGTGTGCTGCCCGAGCGGCGTCGGCCCGGTAGAAGCGCTCGAAGATGTGCGGCAGATCGGCCTCGGGGATGCCCTCCCCGGTGTCGCGGACCTCGACGACCACGCTCCCTGCCTCTTGGCGCGCGCTGATGGTGATCGATCCCGCACGCGTGTGTCTCGCCGCATTGCCGGTCAGATTGCGAATGACCTGTGATATCCGGGACTCATCCGCGTCGACCATGAGTGCGGGTGTCGCGATGTCCAGAATCACTGAGACTCCCGTTGAGACAAGACTCTCTGTGCGGTCGCGCTCGCGTGACAACAAGTCGACCAGGTCGAACTCCACGCGCTCATAGCGGAGTTGGCCGGCCTCTACCACGGACAGCTCCTGGAGATCCTCCACCAATCCAGAGAGGTGCGATACATCGTCGACGAGTGATGCCGCCCGCGCCTCATCGAGTTCCAGCACACCTTCTGCGATCGCCTCGGTCTGAGCACGAAGTGCAGCCACGGGATTACGCAACTCATGCGCGACATCCGCAACCATACGACGTCGCAGCTCCTCACTCTGAGAGACCGAGTCCGCCATCTCATTGAACGCATGGGCCAGATCCACGACCTCGGCGGGGCCTCCCACAGGCACCCGATGTGAGAAATCTCCCGAAGCGAAGGCCCGCGCACCGACCGTCAACCTGTGCAGTGGACCAGACAGATAGTGCGCGAGCAAAAGAGCAGCGATCGCGGCGATCACGAAAGCGATCACCGCGCTCACCAGAATTCCACCATCGACAGCATCCAAGAACGCCTGCTCCTGGGCTCCCAACATGATCCGACCCATGCCACGTCCCTGCATCTCCGTCATGCCCAACTGATCCAGATAGGCTGAGAAGCTGTCAGCGAGCTCCTGACGGGCGATGATGCCGGTGACGAACACCGACAGCAGTGAGACCGCCACGATCGATACGAACACCTGTATGACCAGCGCTGAGCCGCGTCGACGCTTCATCGGTCGACCTCGATCTTGTAGCCGACACCGAACACGGTCCGGATATACCGGGGGGCTCGCGGATCGTCACCGAGCTTGCGGCGAAGATTCTTCACGTGGGCGTCGATCGTGCGCTCGTAACCTTCGAATGAATCGCCGGATGCGATCTCCAGTAACTGCATACGGCTGTACACGCGACCGGGATGTGCGGCCATCGCCCACATCACGTCAAACTCCGTACGCGTGAGATCGAGCTGCTCGCCGTCCATCTCCGCTGTCCTGCGGTCGGCATCGAGCATGAGTTCACCCACCACGACCCGAGCCGCTCCACCTGTGTCCATCGAAGGACGATCCATGCGCCGCAGCACCGCACGCACGCGGGCGACAACCTCACGCGGAGAGAATGGCTTGGAGACGTAGTCATCAGCACCGACCTCGAGACCGATCAGACGATCGATCTCATCGGTGCGAGCGGTCACCAGGATCACGGGCGTGTTCCAGCGACGCAGAAAACGTTTGGTGAGCTCGATACCGTCGATACCGGGCAGCATGACGTCAAGCAGTGCGAGATCTATATGCTGCTCGGCAGCGAGGCGTTCGGCCGATTCGCCATCCGTGGCGGTGATGACCTCGAAGCCCTCCTTGAGCAGGTATGCCTCAAGTACCTCGACTATCTTCACATTGTCGTCGACAACGAGGATCGTACCGAGCATGCGCACCTCCCGCGGTTCAGTCGTATGACCGCATCATCCCACTCCCGCGTGAAGAGCGTGTGAAGAATCGATCAGCACTTCTGTCCCATGAGTTTTCGCATCGCACGCTCGATCCCGTCCGCATCAAGCTCGTTGTGCGCCGCAAGATGGGCGGCAGCACCCGACGGCTGATAGGACGTGATACCCAACCGCGCCAACCGCACCGCTTCGCCCTTGAGTGCCATCCACTCGGCGACCGAGGCGCCGAGCCCGGTACGAACATTGTGGTCCTCAACGGTAAGCACACGACAAGCCCGGGCGGCCTTTCGCATGAAGTCATCGTCCAGGTGCAGCGGCGAGGATACGATACCCACAGTCGCCGACACGCCCGCGGAACGCAGCCTGTCGGCCGCCTCTACGGCAGCCCCTGACGGTGTCCCCATCACGAGCACACAGATATCGTTGCCGGCGCGCACCCTGTCAATCTTTCCGTACTCGAACTGGTAGCCCTCACCAAAGGCCGGATTCCCCTCAGAATCCAAGATCACAGGCAGTTTGCTACGGCCCATGGCGATCGCGACATTGCCCTGCATCATGGCCATCGCGCGCACAGCGCGATCGGTCTGGTTGGGGTCAGCAGGCACGATCGCCTTCCAGCCGAAGAACTCTCGGAACGCGCCCACATAGTCGAGCGCCTGGTGCGTCTTGCCGTCCTCCCCCACATCGATGCCACAGTGGGTCAGTGCAACCTTGAGCGCCGCACCGTTGATGTCGTTGAGACGTTGCTGGTTGTAGACCTCGTCGCATGCGAACATCCCGAAATCCGACCAGAATGTGAGTACACCGCAGGTGGATAGTGCACCTCCCACAGTTGCAGCGTTATGCTCTCCAACCCCGCACTGAACGAAACCGGTCGGGTGCGCATCACGAAAGCCGTCTGTTTTGACCGAGACCGCAAGGTCACAGTCAAGAACGGCCATCGGAATGTCAGGATTCGTGTTGGCAATATCCACCAGCGCCTTGCCCCATGCGCCGCGATTGTCACTCAAGTCGTCGACACCGTACGTGCGAGGTTCGCCGGACTTCACGGACAACGCGGGTGTCTGGTGGTCAAGCGGCTCGGTGGAGATGGGATGCGACCGCCGTGCACGCGCCGCTTC
>DFBG01000142.1 GCA_002367305.1 Actinobacteria bacterium UBA3086
ATCGTGCGACTCATTCTGGGCCCGGATCATCGACTGCTCCTGCCCGCGTCCACGCTTGCCGGTGCATCGATCATGGTCTTCGCAGACCTGCTGGCGCGCACGGCGTTGGCCCCTATCGAGGTGCCCGTGGGAATCGTTACAGCGCTTCTGGGTGGCCCGTTCTTCATCTGGCTCTTGGTGCGCCGAGAGGGGGTGAGGTGATGCTCTCGTTCGAGAACGTGACCGCCGGATATGGCGACACTGCGATCGTGCGTGATGTCTCGCTCGTCGTTCCGCCGGGCGAGATCGTGGGGCTCGTGGGACCCAACGGTGCAGGGAAGTCGACGTTGCTGCGCGCGATCACCGGTTCGGCCGACGTGCACAGAGGCTCCCTCACGCTGAACGGTACCTCGCTCGCGAACATGAACGCGAGGGATCGTGCGCGATCGGTCGGCGTGGTCCCGCAGTCGGTCGAGGCCACCTTCTCCTTCTCCGCGCGCGAGTTCGTGCTCATGGGCAGGCATGTGCGCATGACACGGTTCGGCACCGCGTCGGCCCATGATCATGATGTTGTCCAGGAGATGCTCGAGCTCACCGATACCGCGTATCTCGCCGACGACCCCGTGGACACCCTTTCGGGCGGAGACCTGCAACGTCTCGCTCTTGCGCAGGCCCTCGCTCAGGAGCCCGACGTTCTGCTTCTTGACGAGGCGACGAGTCACCTCGACCTCAACCACCGACTCCAAGTGCTGAACCTCGTCCGCCGACTCGCCGACGAAGGCAAGGCCGTGCTGGCCGTGTTCCATGACTTGGATCTGGCCGCGCGATACACGGATCGGCTCGCTGTGGTGCATGAGGGCGGCATCTTCTCGGCGGGGGGACCGTCCGATGTGCTGACCCCGGAGATGCTGCGCTCGGTATTCGGCGTGCGGGCTGTTGTAGGTGCTGATCCGGTGACGGGCAGCTTGAGCGTCACCCCGGTCCTGCGGGAGCAGGACGTACCTCCCGAGAGCCAGGGGTCCGTTTTCATCGCGGCTGGTGGAGGAGCCGGGTCGCACCTCATGGGACTACTCGCGCTGGAGGGCTTCTCGGTGTCCGCCGGCGTGCTCAACCACGGGGACATGGATCGTGAGGTCGCAGCCTCGCTCATGGTCACTCGCGTCGATCTGACCGCATACGACACCCCGCCAGAGGAGATTCGCACGCAGGTGCTGGACATGGCGCGGAAGGCTGATGCACGCGTTGTGTTCGCCGTGCCGTACGGTCCGGCCAACCTCGCCAACCTTGAGGCCGCGGCTGCGGCCGAGGGTCCGCTCGTACTCGTGGGGACGTGGAGCGAGGAGTTGGACTTCACGCATGGCGAGGCGACGAAACTCTGGCGGAGTTTGCAGGCCGATTCGATCCAGGTGACCGATGCGCGCCGTGCGTTGGCAGCGGTGCGCGGGCTGGTGCATTCGGAACCCTAGATGAGCTTCTACTCAAGCAGAGTCAGGAAACTTCGGGTGGGCGCGCCCGGCACCGATCGTCAGGGCAGTCAAGACACGGGGATCACGGGCGGTGGGGCGTAGTAGTCAGGCCCATGAAGCGGCGGAGGAGCGATCGACTTGTTCGCGAAGGACTTGTCTGGCCGCGCTGCGTCGGCGTACGTGGTTCCCTGAACGAGAAGCACGAGGGCGAAGACTACCGCGACCATCATGAGGGTCAGTCCCAGATATCCGATCACATTCGCAGCCCTTGGCATGTACGACTCCTTTATTGGGTCGCTACGTGATCGATGAGGCGCAAATGGCATGCCACGTACGGGGACTTACGCGTACTTACGGGGACCTTCAGTCAGAACAACCCAGGGGTCCGACGATGCGAACCCGACAGGGGTGTCCGATTCTCTCGAGTGTGGTGTCGACCGATGTACGCACGTGCCGAGGCGCGTTGTTGGTTTCTGAGAGGTGTAGCGCGTAGATCGCGGTGAGGGAGTCGTGGCAGGCATCGGCGATAGCGGTGGCCGCGTCGACATTGGACAGGTGGCCGCGGGTGGACAGTATCCTCTGCTTCAGGAACCACGGATACGGCCCATTCGTGAGCATGTCCACGTCGTGATTGCACTCGACCGCCAGTACGGCGCTGTCCCGCATCGCTTCGCGTGCTTCAGCCGTGATCTCGCCGGTATCGGTCACGACCGTGACGGCACCTTGTGGCAGTTCGACTCGCACGCCTATGGGCTCGACCGTGTCGTGTGAGGCACGGAAGGCGATGACGTTCGCGCCAGCGATAGTCGTGGGATCTGCCGGTGCGAGAACGCGCGAGTCCTGGCATTCACGGTCGAGAAAGGCCGCCCGTCTTGTGCCTGCGCTGGAGTACACGGGGACTGAGAGCCGTTTCGCGAGTACGCGCACGCCGCGAACGTGATCCCCGTGCTCGTGCGTGACGATGATTGCACGGAGCCGTTCAGGATCGATCCCAAGCGTGCCGAGACGTCGAAGCGTTTCGCGTGCCGAGAACCCGACGTCCACGAGGACAACGCCCTCAGGCGCTTCGATCACGATGCAGTTGCCGCTGGAACCCGAGCCCAGGAAGTGGACGAGGGATTCGGGTGCGGTGTTGATATCAAGAGACATGGCGCGATTGTACTACCCTGCACTGACGCGGGGTGCAAAACGTGGGAAGATACTCAGGAACGGCGCCGTTGAGCGCCTTGAGTGAGAGAGGTGGTACGCCGTGGCTGCAACGAGTCGATGGTCGCTACGCAACATATATCTGTATCTGGTGTGCCTCATCACCCTGATCATGGTGATCGTGGCCGCTGTGGGGCTTATTCGCAACGGTGTGGAGCTCGTATATCCGGATCCCGGCTACTACGATCGACCCATTTCGATCGATGGTGAGATGAAACAGTCGGCAGAGGACATCGAGGCGCAGCAGGAACTCTGGGAGAAGCAGGATCGCCGAAACACGATCCTGGGTCTCGTCGGCAACGGAGCCATGCTGCTCATTGCCGGCCCGCTGTATCTGTACCACTGGCGCAAGATCGAGGTCGAGTTGACCGAAGAAGTCGCTGTTTCTGAGAAAAGCTAGCTTCTCTCAGCGCTGCATGGCGAGCATCTCGCGTGTTCGCTTCCAGGCGAGCGGGATGCCTCCGACCTGCAGCCAGTACTTCACATAGGTTATGCGCTTCATTACGATCGCCGGCAGTCCGGTGAGGCTCACGCCGTACATCCAGCCCACGCCCCAACTGGGTCCCACGCTCACGAACTCGCCTCGCATGTGGGGGATGAAGGACTCCGTCGGACGTCCATCCAGTTCGCGCATGAGGTTATTGGCCACATGCGGGCCCTGTTGGATGGCCATCTGGGCGAGCATGGGAAGAATGTTGTTCTTTTTCGGGTTCCTGAACGAGGCTACGTCGCCGATGATGTAGGCGTCCTCGTGACCCAGTGCCTTGAGGTCGATCTCGGTCACCAGCCGATGGCTCGCATCCATCTCAAAGCCCCACTCCGCCGCGTGCGGATCCGCTTTGGCTCCTCCGCACCATACGAGCACGGTCGAGTTGATCCGTGCTCCCGACGCCAGTACGATCGCGTCGTCCTCGACATGATCCACCATCGATCCCGTGTGGACGGTGACCCCCATGGCCTCGAGCTTTCTCACCGCTTTGTCGCGCTGCGGTTCGTGCAGGTCATAGAGAATGCCCGGGCGCCCTTCCACCAGGTTGACCTGCAGGTCGTTCGGATCGAGACCCGCATCCAGCATACGTTTGGGTAGCAGTTGACCCATCGTTCCCACGATCTCCACTCCTGTGGCTCCACCGCCGACGACGGTGAAACTGAGCGTGCGTCGGCGTTCCTCTGCCGACGAGAGCCGTGCGGCATGCTTGAACGCAGCCTCACCCTGACGCTGCAACTCTTGGGCATCTTCGACCGACCACATGGTGATGGCTCGCTCCCGCAGGCCGGGAACGGGCGGCACCACGGGCACTGCGCCGGATGCCACGACGAGGCGCCAGTAGGGAACCACCTGTCCGTCACCCACTGTCACGGTGTGTTCGTCAGGATGGATCGCGGTCACTCGGTTGTAGCAGGTCCGGACGGGCAAGTTACGGAACACGGCAGGGTGCCAGAGCTCGCAGAACTGAGGTCGAGGAGGTCCCACCGCGACGAGGTCGAGTTCCGAGAGCGCCTGTTGGCAGGGGTCCGGCTCCACGAGCAGAATCTCGACATCGTCGCGTCCTTTGAGACGCCGACCCAGAGTCACGGCGCAGGTGGTCCCTGCATATCCTCCGCCGACGATGACGATTCGCCGCTCCGCATCAGTCTCCGGACAGGCGACAGCGGTATGTGTTCCTTCGGCCATGTTCGTTCATGTCCCCTCAGATCGTAGAGTTCCCTCGGATATGTGTACCCTTGGCAGTGGCTGTCTCGCCGATTCCGAGACCGCGGGTTGTGGAACATATACTCAGATGTCAGACAATCGCACGATTCACTTGCTATGGAGGTGCACGATGCGGGTCAAACTCTATGGGCTGTCGACGTGTCCGTACTGTCGCATGACAAAGAAGTATCTGGCGAGCAATGATGTCGAGTTCGATCTGCTCGAGGTCGATCTGCTGGAGGGTCAGGAGCGTGAAGACGCCATCGCGACCGTGAAGGAGATCTCCGGAGGCAAGTCATTCCCGGTCGTTGTGATCGGTGATGAAGTGATCGTGGGCTTCAACAAGGTGCGCATCAAGGAGTTGCTGAGCCTGTGACGGAGCGTCCCCAGCGACAGATGTTCGAGCCGGGCACCACTATCGACGACCTCAAAGAGTACATGGCTCCATTCGTGGCTCGTCTGGGTTACAAATTCAACACAGAGACCGAGTTCGTTGACGAGGTCCTGGAAAGCGAACTGGAGATACTTGCGGACACGGGCGACATCTACTGCCCCTGTCGTGTTCGCAGCGGAGATCCCAAAGAAGACGCCAAGATCGTATGCCCCTGCATACCGTTCTTCCGAGATGAGTTCGCCGGTTTACGAAAGTGCTGGTGCGGCCTTTTCATTCTCGCTGGTGTCGAGGACGGCGGAGAGTTGCTGGGCGTGATGGACGAGCCCGATGGTGACGTCGATGTGCCGGTGTTCCTCGCAAGCGACGTTCCTGAGGGTCAGATTCGCCACGTGAAGGTGGGCAAGACGAGCATTGCGGTCGCGCACGCGCCCGACGGATTCTATGCATTATCCAACGTCTGCCGGCATGCGTTCGGCCCGTTGGGCGAAGGCTTCATGGACGGATGTCACGTGATGTGTCCATGGCATGGGTGGCGTTACGACGTGCGCGACGGAACGACAGACCACCCGAATGCAGACGTGCGGACGTATCCGACGACCGAACGTGACGGCGTCGTGTTCGTGAAAATGAGGATCAGCGCCAAACGGTAGGAATCTGCCTGCGTCAGTCAGTGACGTCTTCGCCGAGGGGAGAGTATCCCTTGCTGCTCGCGAGGTCATCGAGCGGAAGGGTGACGACATCTTCCACTTGTGGGACGACCGTGACATCGAGTTCACGCTCGACCGACGTCTTGATGTAGCCGTGGCAGACCTCGCACACATGGATTCGGTGGCCAGGGTCGCGCTCGTCGAAAAGGTAGTGAAGATTTTCGTGCGATCGATTTCCGCACCGTGTGCAGCGGACACGCTGGTAGTCCCATTCGGCGTGGCACAAGGGGCATGCTAGAACGCGTTGGCTACCCTGCAGTTCACCTGCGTCGACAATGCGTGAATTCGATGCGGGTGTTCCGCAGATGGGACAGTCGGCTGAGTCCCAGACCCGCCAATCTATCTCTTCCAAGGACTTAATGATGGCTGCAGACGGTCCCTCCAGGAACGGTGTGAGCGCGGTGGTGAGAACGAAGTCCACGGTCACCGGAGTGAGGGCTTCGTCGGCGTCGGCCCCGAGCTTTTCTGCCACTGCGGATGTGAACCCGTCCACATCGCTCAGCGCACCGCCGAGAAGATCCTCGTCGATTGCTGCCGAGAAGTCGGCGTCGATCAAGGCGGCAGATGCGTCGTCACCCAGGCCAGCCTTCTCGGAGATGATCTTGGAGATGGCGTGTACCGCGCCGAGGAATTCGGGCAGAGTGATCGAGGGTTCGGCGAGCATGAAGAGCGGCTGATGTGTGGCGAGCGAGTCCCCTGCGGCATCTCGATCGATCATCGTCTCAACCGACGGGGTTGAACGGGAGATATCGTCCTGGGCCTGCCAGATCGCATCGAAGAATGTGAGGACGGAGGCCTGCTGCGAATCGATCTTGCGATACTGTTTCACGGCCGTTTCCACGCGTTGCATATCCATACACGAACCCTTCTTTGTACAGCGGAATTCCTGGGGGGTTTCGCACTCCTTCAAAGGTACCTCAAATGGGTCCGAATTTCTAGTGTTTGGATGCAACAAAAATGGCTANNAGAGTAGGGGTACAATAGGAATAGGGAGGAATAGCGGGCGACCGGAGACTGACCGGGGGTCACGATCCGGGCGACGCACAGACTGAGGAGGATGCCATGGGAAGACCCTTGGCCTCGCGTTTATTTTTCGTTCTCTCACTCGTTCTCGCCATGCTTCTTGTGGGGTGCTCGGGGGATTCGAGCGGCAGCTCGGACGACACCGATTTGCCACCACAGGATGGGCTCGAGGTCGGTGAGCAAGCGCCAGATTTTCGACTCAAGAATCAGGACCAGGAGACGGTTGTTCTGAGTGAGCAACTTGCACAGGGCTCGGTCGTACTCGTCTTCTATCCGATGGCCTTCACCCCTGTTTGAACGGGCGAACTCTCCGGCTACCGGGACAATTACGACCGGTTGCAGGAGATGGATACCGAGGTCTTCGGTATAAGCCTGGATTCATATGCGTCGGCTGGGGAATTCCGCAAGCAGTTGGAACTCCCATTCGATCTACTGGCGGATTGGGGCCGTGATGTCACCCCTGAGTTTGGTGCCTATAACGAGCGACAGATGGTCGCAAATAGATGGAGCTTCTTGATCGACTCTGAAGGTGTTGTGAGATTCGTACAGCATTCAGCCTTGAACGAACCTCGTGATATGGATGAGATGATGGCCGCCATCGAGGAGTTGTACGCAGAGAAGTAGTCTGCGCGCGGGTAATGTAGGTCACAGATGGTTGTGCGTGGTTGCTCACGGGCCCCATGGCGCAAGGAGGAGGAGGCGTTGTGTTCAGGAAGATATCACTTCTGGTGGTTGCTGTGGCACTGGCGGTAACAGTCGTTCCTGCAATGGCTGGCTGTGCTGCTGAGGAAGAGCCGACAGAGAAAGCTGATCTGCGGCTTATAGAATTCTTTGATCCTGATTGTCCTTTCTGCAAGGAAATGAAGCCAACGGTCGATGACCTCCAGGATGAGTATGAGTCCAAGATCGAGGCCTTCGATATCGTGGACGTCACGACTGACGAGGGCGGCAGGATGGTCGAGGAGTTCGGCATATTCTTGACTCCCACGTTCGTGATTCTTGATGGCGACGGTGTTGAGTTGGATCGTGTGACCGGTGCGACCACGAAAGAGAACATGATCACCTTCATCGAGCGTGGGATTGCGGATGTCACCGGAGAGAAATCTGACACCCCGCGTGAAACGATCGAGGGAGAGGGCTCTAGTCTAGATGAGTAGACATGACCGTTGAGTAGCTTTTAGTTCAAAGGCAAGACACGACAAAGGCCGGGTCGAATGACCCGGCCTTCGCCGTGTGTACAGAAACCAATTGCCTTTGTGCCGACCTACTCTTCGGTCACGTTCTTGCCGCTCTTGATCTCCTCGTCTGCCCAGAAGCCCCAGTGGTATTTGGCATCGGCCACCGAGACCTTTCCGTTTCCGAACATGAGCCGCCAGCTGCCACGATAGGGCTGGAAGATTCCGCCACCCAAGAAGATGTGCGCGATGAGCAGGACGCCCAACACGATCATTGAGCCGTCATGCAGGAAGTACATGGACCGCATGAGGCCCTGTGAGAAATCCACATCCAAGGCTGGGGAAACGTTGATCCACATGAACGCACCGCTGATGGCGATGAGGATCGAGAAGATGATGATCGCACCGTCTGCCAACTTCTGGCCAGACTTGACCCGTCCCTGCTTGGGCATGTGGGTCGTTTTAGGTGAGAACATGTACTTCAGGAACTTCTTCATGAATTCTTTGTCTTCGGAAGTCCACGGCGTGACATATTCCTTGAGCTTGTGAGCTGTTGCGCTCGGCTTGACAAGGATGCCGATCAGCGGAATGCCGATGAAGATCGCTGCTGCGATGCGGTGCACGAGGCGTCCGACCTGCAGGGTGTCGACGGAAAGAGCGCCGGCGAATGCAGGCACGTACAGGAAGAGTCCCGTGATGAAGAGAGAGATGCACGAAATCGTGTGGAACCAGTGAACAGTTCGCGCATGCTTGCCATGTCTTTGAATGTACTGCATCTACTTCTGCACCTCCTCAGACTCATCCGTTTCTTCTCGCTTGTACCCGATACCGGTGAGATACGAGATGCCCAGACCGCCAATTACTGCGGCGAATGCCGCGCCACCGAGAGGCTTGAGCAACTGCCAGAGCTCAATCATATCCGGCACCTTCGGGTCACGAATGAGACCATGGGCCTCAAGGCCGCGGTGCGCAAGGAAGAGAACGTGCATGCCGTCGAGCTCGTCGACACCGTAGACCTCTGCGTCGTTGAAGCCCTTGGCCTTCGCCTCATCCAGTGCGGTCTTGGCAGTCGCTACCATCTCCGTGCGCTCGCCAAAGGTGAGAGCACCGGTCGGGCAGGTGGTGACGCATGCGGGCTGGCGGCCGTTGGCAAGACGGTCCTGGCATAGCCAGCACTTGCGCGTCTTGTTGTCAGCTTCTTTCCACTTGGGGATATCGAACGGGCAGGCATTGGTGCAGTACTGACACCCGATGCATTTTTCCGAATCGATGACCACAGCGCCGTTGTCACGCTTGGAGATAGCGCCGACCGGGCAGGCCTGCAGACAGGCGGCGTCCGTGCAGTGGAAACATGCGCGACGCATGAAGTTCCACTCGACACCGATGTCCTGGTCCACCTCGTCGAAGGTCATGATGACCCACGTGTCGGGGTTGGTCTCCAGCGGACTCTGGTAGCTCTTGGTGTATTCGAACTTGTCGGCCGTGAGAGGCGAGGGCAGCTGATTCCACTGCTTGCATGCTACCTGACACCCCTTGCACGCGGTGCATTTGGAGGAATCGTAGAAGATAGCCATCTCTGCCATTGTCTACACCTCCTCCTTCCGGATGTCGACCAGGAAGGCCTTGTACTCCGGAATCATCGTGTTGGCGTCGCCAACATTCGGAGTGAGGTCGTTTGCGCTACCACCGATGGAGCAGCCGCTGGAGTAACTCCAGTGCCACGGGGTACCGACCTGGTGCACGGTCTCGCCGTTGATCGTGAATGGCTTGAAGCGGTTCGTGACCATCGCAAGGGCCGTGATGGCGCCACGATTGTTCTCGATGACCACACTGTCACCGGACTCGATGCCCTTGTCGTCGGCAAGCTCTTGTGAGAGTTCGATGAACATCTTGGGCATCGTCTCGACCAGCCACGGCAGGTTCCGGGTCATTCCACCCGTCTGCCAGTGTTCGGTCAGGCGGTACGTGGACATCACGATCGGGAACTTGTCCTTCGTGCCAAGGCTTGCAGACTCCCATACCACGACAGCGGGGTCGTTCTGCGTGCTCGACAGGGCATTGGTAGCGGGACTCTCGTATGGCTCGTAGTGCTCCGGGAACGGACCGTCGGCCATGCCCTGTGCGAACAGTCGAGCATTGCCTTCGGGAAGCATGATGAAGGCGGTCGAGTTCGGGGGCTTGGTCTCGGTACCGTCTGCGGCCTTGTTGCCAAAGTCCGGAACATCGTTGGACAACCACTCGGAACCGGTCCACTTGAACAGTGGTTTGTCCGGATTCCAAGGCTTACCAGCGGGGTCGCAGGACGCACGGTTGTAGATGATTCTCCTGTTGACGGGCCAGCAGAACGACCATCCCAGGTGTGAGCCCATGCCACCGTCGAGTCCCTTGCGGGTCGGATCGGTATTGTCACGAGCGCCTGTCGGCTGATCTGCGGGATCCATAGAATCCTCGTTGGTCCAATAGCCTGAGAACAGCCAGTTACCGCATGCGGTTGAACCGTCTGCTGCCAGCTTGGTGAAGTTGGCTACAACCTTGCCGTCTGCAACGGTGTAGCCGTTGATGGCGCGCGCGAGCTTCGTGATGTCGAGATGATCGTTCTCATCCATGTAGTCCCACGTCAGCTCAGTGATCGCCTCGGGCAGTGCTCCACCTTCGGCCTTGTAGAGATCCTTGAGAGCATGCACGATCTCCGTACAGATCTCGCCATCGTCCATGGCGTCTCCAGGAGGATCGACTGCCTTCCAGCGCCACTGGATCCAGCGACCGGAGTTGGAGATCGAACCCTGCTTCTCGTAGTGGCAAGCGGCAGGGAGCAGGAAGACCTCGGTGTCGATCGTGGAAGGATCGATGGTCGGAGCCTTCCAGAATGAGGCCGTTTCTGTTTCCCAGAGATCGACCGCCACCATCCAGTCCAGTTTCTCCATGGCGTTGCGCTCCATGGAGCAGTTCGGACCGCCAACTGCGGGGTTCTGTCCCCAGAGGAACAAGCCCTTGACGGTACCTTCGTTCATCGCCTCGAACATTGCGATGTGGCTGTGGTTCTTGCCGTTGAGCTTGGGCATCATGTCGAACGCGTAGTTATTTGCCGCGGTCGCATAGTCGCCGTACATCTCCTTGAGCAGCGAGATGAAGAACTTGGGCTTGTTGGTCCAGTAGCCACCAGAAGGTGTTTCCTTCTCGAGGTAGTCGCGGAGGACCTTGTGCTTGGTGGCGTTCGGAGTTGCCATGTACGCAGGGATGATATGGAACAGCATCGCCATGTCCGTGGAACCCTGAACGTTGGACTCACCGCGAAGTGCGTTGACGCCACCGCCCGGCATACCCATGTTGCCGAGAAGAAGCTGCAGGACAGCCATGGCACGCACGTTCTGCGAGCCGTAGGTGTGCTGGGTCATGCCCATTGCGTACATGATGGTGCCTGCCTTGCCGGGCTGACCTGTGGAGGCGTAGGTTTCCCAGATCTCCATCATGCGATCGATCGGCATGCCGGACACAGCGGAGGCGATTTCGGGCGTGTAGCGCTCGTAGTGCTTCTTCATGAGCTGGAACACACAGTTGGGATCGGAAAGCGTCTCGTCCTTCTTGGGAGTCTTGCCGATGGGCGTCGTGAATGCCGGCGTCCCCGGCTTGTTGACCCAAGCGAATGCACCTTCGGTGTCCCACGGTGTTTCGCCTTCGGTGTCGTACTGCCACGTTGCCTTGTCGTACTTGCGACCAGCTTCGTCGTAGCCCGAGAAGAGCCCATCATCAAAGCCATAATCGGGATTAACAAGCCACGAAGCGTTCGTGTAGTTCTTGACGTACTCCTCGTGGTAGAGCTTGTTCTCAAAGATGTAGTTGTAGAGGCCGCCGAGGAAGGCGATGTCCGTGCCTGAGCGGAGCGGACCGTACAGGTCGGAGACAGCAGCGCTTCGAGTGAAGCGTGGGTCGACGACGATGTACTTTGCACCATTCTTGCGAGCCTCAGTTACCCACTTCATCGAGATGGGATGGTTCTCGGCGTTGTTTCCGCCAATTGCCAGGACGACGTCCGAGTTCTTGAGGTCGACCCAGTGGTTCGTCATGGCACCGCGCCCAAATGTGTTGCCAAGACCGGCAACAGTTGAGCTGTGTCAAATACGAGCCTGGTGCTCTATGTAGGTCACTCCGACGGCGCGTGCCAGCTTCTGCACGAGGTAGCATTCCTCGTTGTCGAGGCCTGCGCCACCCAGGAAACCGATCGCCTCGGTCCTGTTGACCGTGACCCCATTGGAATCTTTGGTTTCGAAAGACTCGTCTCGAGTCTTTTTCACACGCTTGGCGATCTCAGTGATCGCCCAGTCCCAGTCCTTGTCCTCGAACTCGCTCGCACCAGCAGCACGGTACCTTACCTTGGTCTGCCGATACGGGTTGAGGATGAGATCTCCGGACTCGGGATCGTACACGTTGCGAAGTTGGAACTGGGCCGAACCCTTGGAGCACAAGGAGCCCCTGTTCACGGGGTGATCCGGATCACCCTCCATGTTGATGAGTTCGCCGTCCTTGACAGAACATATGCTGCCACAGCCTACGGCGCAGTAGCAGCATATGCTAGGTGTCTCCTTGACGTCTGCCAGACGCCATTCCAGTGGCTCTGCTGCTAGTGCAGTGCTCTGGCCGACGAAGTCGGACAGTGCGCCAGCAGCAAAGGCGGCTCCAGATAACTTCAGGAAGCCACGCCTAGTGATATTCATACTCCCCCAATCTTAGATCCGATGATTCTGATGTGTGTCAGAACGATGGTCCACATCGGGATTGAGCGAGTGCCACCTCCTTTTGCTATGAAACCCGGTGCAGATGTTCGGATGCGCGCCTTTGCAGGTGGTGGACATTGTGGACGGGAATGCCCACTCCCGCGCACGCGTGCGTCGCGCGTATGTAATAGTTCCTTTTACGCTGGTGCATTCAATGTGTCAAGCATGTGACTGGTATGTTTATAGCCTGTTAATACGATTGATAAGACCAGATGTCTTTGATGATAACCGTATGTGCATTTTTTCACATGGGTGCTGGGTGCTATCGGATGCCGGTAGTGGTATCGTGTAATTGCGCTGTTCGCGATCGGATGCGCGATTACTCCTAGTCCGAGCAACCTGTAGCCACAAACTGCCAGGCCAGGGTTCTCGGACCGATAGGGTCGCATGGGAAACCGTGCGATCTCCCACTTCTGGAAAGGGGATCACAATGGGCAGGGTTCGTTTTGCGTTGGTTTCGAAAGTCTCGGTTCTTCTCTTGGTTGCACTTATGGCGGTTGTGCTCGTCGGCTGTGAGAGCGAAACTGCGGAGTCAGCTTCTGAGCCTGGGGCTACAGAGGTCACTCAGAGTGAGATTATTCTCGCTTCCACGACTTCGACACAGGATTCCGGATTGTTCGATGTGCTTATTCCTGCTTTTGGGGAGGCATATCCCGAGTACGTCGCAAAGGTCGTCGCCGTAGGAACTGGCGAGGCTCTGACGATGGGTGAGAACAAGGATGCAGACGTGCTGCTCGTGCACGCAAAGTCTTCCGAAGAAGAGTTCGTTGCTGGCGGATTTGGCATCGAGCGTAAAGATGTCATGTACAACGACTTTGTAATCGTCGGCCCGGAGGGTGACCCCTCGGGAACCGGTGACGCCACGACCGCTTCGGAAGCTCTCATGGCCATCACAGAGAACGGCGGGGTGTTCTACTCTCGCGGTGACAACTCTGGGACCAACAAGAAGGAGCTCTCTTTGTGGGCCGCTGCTGGCGTGGAGTCACCTGAGGGTGACTGGTATCTCGCGACCGGGCAGGGCATGGGCGACACGCTCAAGATCGCGTCTGAGAAGCAGAGCTACACCATGACCGACCGGGCGACGTTCCTGAATCTCAAGGATGCACTCGATATCGATGTCACGTACGAGGGCTCCGACGATCTGTTCAACCAGTACGGCGTGATTGTCATTACTGACGCTACGAACATGGATGGCGCGCAGGCGTTCTCTGATTGGATCACGAGTGCCGAGGGACAGGCCGTCATCGTCGACTACGGCATCGACACATTCGGCGAGCCACTGTTCGTTCCTAACGCCAACTAGTTCAGGAGACCTGTCGTGGGCTGGAGCATCTACATAGATGCCCTGACCGAGGGAATCGAACTCCTCGCTTCGGGTGCAGTGGATGTCTGGGTGATCATCGAAGCTTCGATGGCTGTCTCAGGCACTGCTGCGCTCATTGCGCTGGGAGCGGGAGTTCCTTTAGGGGTACTACTCGGGATTCGCCGTTTCGCAGGGCGGAGATTCGGGCTGCTCATCGCCAACACGGGCATGGGTCTTCCTCCTGTCGCGGTGGGTTTGATCGTCGCGATGGGTCTCTCCAGACGCGGACCTTTCGGCGGACTCAGCATGTTGTACACGCGTGATGCCATGGTGGTCGCGCAGGTTCTGATCGCTCTGCCATTGGTCGTTGCGTTCACCGCTGCTTCGGTTGCGGCGGTACCGCGCCAGCTACGCTTGCAGGCGCGATCGCTGGGTGCCAGTCGGTTCCATGAGGTTCTGCTTGTGGTGCGAGAAGCCAGAATGGGCGTGGCCGCAGCTGTCGCGGCCGGATTCGGTGCGATCATCTCTGAGGTCGGCGCCGTGCAGATGGTCGGTGGGAACATCGCCGGAGACACCAGGGTGATGACCACCGCGATCGTCCAATACACGCGCATGGGCCGCTACGGGCAGGCGCTGTCGCTCGCCCTCATGTTGCTCGGCATGATAGCCATAGTGAATGCCGTGTTGGTCATTGGCCAGACATCGGCAGAGCGATATGAGGGACACCGATGAGTCGATCACCGGTGGAACTCGAACTCGTCGGTGTTGAGCGTGAGTACAAGGCTGGTTTCCGACTGTCCATCCCGTATCTGCGAGTGCTCGCTGGGTCCACACTGGCGCTGCTCGGGCCAAGTGGAGCGGGGAAGTCCACGTTGCTGGAGATCGCGGGGCTTCTGGAGGCCCCCGACAAGGGGGAAGTGCGCGTCGACGGTGTGAGTCGGAGCCCCCGTGACAAGGAGTCACGCAGGCTCACCGCGGCAGTGTTCCAGAGACCCTATCTGATCAAGGCGACTGTGGGTGAGAACGTTGCCTACGGCTTGAAACTCCGCAGGGTGGAGCGACGAGAGATCGCGCATCGAGTGTCTGAGACTCTCAAGGTCGTCGGGCTCTCTGGATTCGAGGATCGATCCGCAGGCGCCCTCTCAGGTGGCGAGGCCCAGCGAGTCGCGCTGGCACGTGCGCTGGTTCTAAAGCCTCAACTCCTCATGCTCGATGAGCCCTTGTCTTCTTTGGATCTTATGCTCAAGAGGCGGATGCAACTGGAGTTCTCGGAGATTTTGAGGTCGCGGGGCATCACGACCGTCTATGTGACTCACGACCACGACGAGGCACTTGTGCTGGCGGATCGGATCGCGATCATGCGCGACGGGTGCGTGGTGACCGAAGGTCCGTCCGATGAGGTCATCGGCGTTCCTCAGGATGAATGGACCGCTTCGTTCCTGGGGGTGGAGTCGCCGCTTTCCGGGGTCGTTGAATCATCGTCGGCTGGATTGATGCAGATTAGAGTCGGACAGACAGTGCTTCAGGCGTCCGGAGAATACGAGGCGGGTGAACGCGTTCGTCTCGCCGTGCGGCCGGAGGATGTGACGGTATGGAAGCAGCTGCCAGAGGGCACCGCGTCGGTGCGAAACCGGCTGGATGTCACGGTGACGTCCCTGCGGCGCAGCGGAGTGAGCTGGACGGTGGTGGGGTCTGTTGACGGAGTGAGTCTGGCTGCTCTGATCTCTGGCGCTGCAGTGAAGGAGCTGGGTGTGTCAGAGGGCGATGTGGTCGGGTTCGCGTTCAAGGCGACGGCGGTGCGTGTTGTGAAAGAGAGGGCCGATGTGTGAGTGGGGCGACGAGCAAACTACCGATAACCGCAGCCGTGCTCGCTGGCGGCAGGTCACAGCGGATGGGGGTCGACAAGACCCTGCTCGAGATCGACGGCGTGCCAATGGTATCGCGCGTCGCGTCGGCGATGCATGAGATCTGCAGTCACGTGCTGGTCGTCACGACTCGCCCTGAGGCGGCCGCTGAGGCCGGGCTACCCCAGGGAACTCGGATCGTGACCGATGAGGTGGATCATCTGGGGCCGCTGGGCGGCATCGCCACCGGGCTAGCTCAGGCAGAGGACGAGTGGCTTCTAGTGGTCGCTGCGGACATGCCGTGGGTGACGTCGGCAGTGGTAGGAGAGCTCTGGAGCCGTATCGGCGACGCGGACGTGGTGGTGCCCAACGACGGCAAGGGTCTCGAGCCCCTGCTGGCGCTGTACCGTGTCGAGACCGTGCTACCTGTCGCGCGAAAGCTTCTGGAAGCTGGTGAACGCCGTCCTGTTGCGCCGTTCGAGTATCTCAAGGTCGTTGAGGTTCCTTCTGACGAGCTCAGATCAGTGGATCCGGAACTCAAGAGTCTGATCAACATCAATACGCCGCACGATCTTGATGCGTCGCTGGCGGAGCGTGCGGCAGCGACCGCTGAGACGGCGGTTCGCACGCACGTGGTCGAGGTGGGATCGCGCAAGGCGCGAGGAATGCCGTGCGAGAGGCCGATCACCGTCTACCTCAACGGGGTCGAGGTCGTGAACACGCAGGCGTCCCCCGCGGAACTCGAGGACATGGCCGTCGGCTTCCTCAAGGTTGAGGGACTCCTGACCGATCGGCAGAAGCTGGGGAGCATCGAAGTGGATGCTCGCCGAGGAATGGTCTTTGTCACCTCGGACGAGGAGACCCCGCAGAGCATGCGGAGCCGCAAGCGCTACGTCACGAGTGGATGCGGGCGTGGGATCACTTTCACGTCGGCGGGGCATCTGACCGGGGTTCTGCCCGTTGAGTCGGCCCATACGATCACTGCCGACACCTTGTACGACATGATGGGACAGATGGCCCGAGGCGCGAATCGCTATCGCGAGACGGGCGGCATGCATGCATGCGGTATCGGCATAGACGGGACTATCGCGTACATGCGAGAGGATGTCGGTCGGCACAACGCCTTGGACAAGGCTCTGGGTGCGGCATGGCGTGACGAGGCTGACCTCGATCACGCGGTACTCATGACAAGTGGACGCATCTCATCGGAGATGGCGGTCAAAGCGACGCGTGCCGGGGTACCGATAGTTGTGTCACGAACGGCGGTCACGGATCTCGCCGCGGAAGTGGCAACTGAGATGGGAGTCACCCTGGTCGGCTATGCACGGGGCGGCAAACTGGTCATCTACACCAATGCATGGCGGGTCAGAGAGGGAGGTCCTGCGTGAGTTCAGGAATGACAGTCGAGCAGGCGCGAGAGCTACTGCTTCAGAACGTGAAGGTGATGGACGTCGAGCAGGTCGACCTGCTCGATGCGTTGGGTCGTGTGCTCGCACAGGACATGGAGTCCGATATCGACGTGGCACCGTTCGACAACTCGGCGATGGACGGCTTTGCGGTACGCGCTGCGGATCTGAGTGGTGCAAGCGAGGCGCACCCCGTACGCGTCAAGGTGATCGAGCACATCGCGGCCGGAGATGCGCCTGAGATCACGGTTGGCCCCGGTGAGGCATCGCGCATCATGACCGGTGCCCCCATGCCTGCGGGTGCGGACGCGGTCGTCATGGTCGAGTACTCCTCGGTGATCGAGGGAGACGGTGCCACGGGTTCGCTCGTGGCCCTCAGCCGTGAGGTCACTGCGGGCGAGAACGTGCGTCTGCAGGGCGAAGAGGTCCGCGCCGGCGACGTGGTCGTCGCCGCCGGCGATGTGTTGGGGCCTGCGGGTATCGGGCTCCTGGCTTCCACGGGACACGGCCGCGTGCCGGTGTTCCGTCGCCCGAGGGTCGCCGTTCTCTCTACGGGCAGCGAGCTCGTGGAGGTTGACCAGGTCCCGGGTCCCGGCAAGATCCGGAACTCGAACTCGTACTCGGTTTCGGCACAGGTGATCGCTGCGGGTGGCGTGCCGGTGCGCATGGAGGTCGTTCGCGACGACATGCAGGCTACGCGCGAAGCATTCACACGGGCTGTCGAGAACTCGGATTTCATCGTCACCACCGGTGGAGTATCGGTGGGGGATTTCGACTATGTCAAACCGGTTCTGAAGGAGCTCGGCGAGCTGATGTACTGCAAGGTGACCATGCGCCCCGGTAATCCCCAGACGATGGGCGTGATAAACGGCGTCCCGTTCTTTGGTCTGCCCGGCAATCCGACGAGTACCTATGTGGGCTTTGAGATGTTCGTGCGTCCCGCCATTCGTCACATGACGGGTCACACAAAGCTCGATCGCCCAGTCGTGTCGGCGCGGCTCACCCATGACGTGCGCAAGAAGCCCGATCGCCGCTACTTCATGCGTGGGATCGTGTCGCGAGGCCAGGATGGACTTGAGGTGCTACTCGCCGGCAGCCAGTCGTCGGCGCTTCTGACGGCTGCGCATCGGGGCAACTGTTTCGTGGTTCTACCCGAGGGTGAACGCGAGTTCGCCGCGGGACAGATCGTCAACTGTATGAGACTCGACATGGACGAAGGGATAGAGCTATGAGCGAAGACAAGAGGGTCGACCCGACACTTGCGGAGCGCGTGACTCCTGAGTTGACCGCTGCGGTGAAGGCTGCGGCCGAGGACGGGAAGATCACCTGTGCCCGACTGCGTGCCCTGGCGGAGGACGCGAGTGTGTCGTACAAAGTGGCGGGCGCCGCCGCAGACCTGAGCGAGATCAGAGTTCACGATTGCGGCCTCGGCTGTTTCTGATCCCAGCTTGAGCAAGGAGACGCTAGGAATATGGAGACAGCTGTCCCGGTAGTCGCAATCGTGGGAGAGTCAGACTCAGGCAAGACGACGGTCGTGGTGAAAGTCGTGGCGGAACTCGTTGCCCGCGGGTATCGGGTCGCCACGATCAAACACCATCCGCACGACTTCGACATCGATGTGCCCGGCAAGGATTCGTACAGGCATGCGCAAGCGGGTGCGGTCGTTTCGATGGTCTCGTCGCCCAACAAGTTCGCATTGATGCGCAAGGTCGAGCATGAACTGACTCTCGACGAGATAGCGCAACAGGCGGGTGATGTGGACATCCTCATCGCTGAGGGTTTCAAGCGTGTGGCGCCCCTGCGGATCGAGGTTTCTCGCAAGGACCGCAGCACCGAGCTCATCAATGGTCCCGGGGACGTGATCGCTCTCGTCACCGACCACGCGACGCTTCCGGGTGTCCCGTCGTTCGGTCTTGAAGACGCGGCTGGAGTTGCGGATTTCATCGCACGCACATTCATAGATGGATCGAACGGAGGGACAACGGATGGCGCATGATTCCCATGGACGCACCATTGACTACCTGCGAATCAGTGTGACTGACAGGTGCAATCTCCGCTGCGTTTACTGCATGCCGCCTGAGGGCGTCGAGTGGAAGTCGTGGGAGGACATCCTCACCTTTGAGGAGATTGAGCGTTTTGCGTCGATCGCCGTGAAGCACGGCATTGGCAAGATCCGTCTCACGGGTGGTGAACCCCTCGTGCGGAAGGGTCTGGTCGACCATGTCCGACGACTCAAGGCGATCACCGGTCTCGAATCCATCGCACTCACGACCAACGCGATCCTCCTGCCCAAGTATGCAGAGCAGCTGCGCGACGCGGGCCTGTCCAGGGTCAACATCTCCCTCGACTCACTGGATGCGGATGTCTACGAGAAGATGACGCGGGGCGGGCGACTCCAAGACGCCCTGGATGGACTCGACGCTGCGCTCGCGGTCGGGTTCAAGCCAGTGAAACTGAATGTCGTAGTGGTGCGCTCGCTCGAGCAGGATCTTGCCGCGTTCGCCAAGCTGGCGAACGAGCGGCCGATCCACGTGAGATTCATCGAGTACATGCCCGTCGGGGAGGCAGTCGCCGTCGGAGCACGAGGGCATCAAGGGGCTTGGACCGAGGCTGACCATATGCCTGCCGACGAGATCATCGAGGGACTCGATCGCGCGTTGGCAGCCCAGGGGCTGGGACCGCTGGAGGCGGTGCATAAGGGCGATGGGCCTGAGGGATGGGGCCCGGCGCGCTACTTCACTCTCCCGGGAGCCGTTGGAACAGTTGGCGTCATATCGCCGTTGTCGCGGCATTTCTGTGGTGAGTGCAATCGACTGCGCCTGACCGCCGACGGACGCGTGAGGCCCTGTCTGTTCTCGGACACGGAGTTCGACGCGAGAAACGTCCTGCGCGAGGGAACGGACCAGGAAGTCAGCGAGGTGATCCTGGCGGCATTGGCGGGTAAACCTGAGGCGCCCGAACAGCGCCGTGGCACGACACGTCGTATGTCGCAGATTGGAGGATGAGTATGTCCGAAACTCCAGCAAGGAATGATGGATTCACACACTTGGACTCACAGGGTCATGCCTACATGGTCGACGTGGGAGACAAGGCCGAGACCAAGCGTGTCGCCGTGGCGGGAGCATTCATCAGGATGCGGCCCGAGACACTTGAGCTGATCGAGTCGGGATCAGCATCCAAGGGAGACGTCATGGCGGTGGCTAGGATCGCGGGTATAACCGCTTCGAAACGCACTGCGGACCTCATTCCGTTGTGTCACCCGATTCCTCTGACGAGCGTGGCGGTCGAGTTGGAGCCGGGCAGCGGTGAGCGCGTGGGTATCGAGATCAGAGCGACCGCCGAAACGACGGGTCGCACAGGCGTGGAGATGGAGGCTCTCACAGCAGCCTCGGTGGCGGCTCTCACCATCTACGATATGTGCAAAGCAGTGGATCGGGGCATGGTCGTTGAGGACGTGCGACTGATCAGCAAGGAAGGCGGCAGGTCCGGCCTCTGGGTCCGTCAGGAGGACACCAAGTGACTGATTCCATCCGGGTGGGGCAGCGAGGCGCGGTCGTTTCCGTGAACACGGCGGAGAGCAAGGGCGTGCGCAAGACTCCCGTCCCCTGTATCAGTCTGATCCACGACCGCGGCGTCGATGGCGATGCGCATGCAGGAGACTGGCACAGACAGGTGAGTCTTCTCGCGCAAGAGTCGGTGGACAAGATGGTCGCCAAGGGACTGGACGTCACCGCCGGTGACTTTGGCGAGAACGTGACCACGCGCGGTCTCGATCTACCCGCACTTCCCGTCGGCACGCGACTCTCCGTCGGCAAGGATGTCCTGCTCGAGATCAGTCAGATCGGCAAGGTGTGCCACACCCGCTGCGCGATCTACTACCAAGCGGGGGACTGCGTGATGCCCAAGGAGGGTGTCTTCGCTGTGGTTCTGGGACCCGGCGAGATACAGGCCGAAGACGAGATCGTCATCACGGAAATAGGCGATGGCACCTGTGACCGAGTTCCGCAACCTGAGAGGACTGAGAGCGAATGAGTTCACTCAACATTGCGATTCTCACCTGTAGCGATACGCGATCGCTCGATCAGGACACGGCGGGCGCTGCACTGGCGGCCCTATGTGCCGAGAACGGTTGGGCGGTCATCGACCACCGAGTGGTTGCGGATGACCACGATGAGATCGCTCGTTCGCTTGAGTCTTTGGCAGATGATTCTGGTGCTGACGTGGTCCTCACGTGCGGCGGTACCGGCTTCAGCACTCGTGACGTGACGCCTGAGGCCACGCAGGCTGTCTGCGACAGAATGGCACCCGGAATCGCAGAGGCGATGCGGATCGGCAGCCTTGCGGTCACGCGTCGAGCGATGCTCTCACGCGCGGCTTCCGGCCTCAGGGGCACGACACTGATCGTGAACCTGCCGGGAAGCCGGAAGGCTGCGACAGAGTGCTTCGGCTTCATCTCAGACCAGTTGGAGCATGCCCACGAGATGGTTGTGGGTGGCGGTCACTAGTCGCACGAACATTGAACTGAGATAGAGAAAGGGCGCCGCATGCGGCGCCCTTTCTGCTATGTGACGCGTAGGAGGTCTACCTTGCGGGAGGCGGGGGTGTGGGTGACGGCTCAGGCGCACTGTCCGCCTTGAACAATTCGGCGATGCCGCCGATGCTGCCCATCACGCCGGCTACCTCCATGGGGAGGAAGACCTTGTTCGCCGGTCCCTCGGCAATCGCCTCCAGCGACTGCAGATACTTGACGGCGATCAGGTCGTTCGTCGGCCTGCCTGCATGGATCGCACCGTACACCGACTCGATGGCGAGCGCTTCACCCTCGGCGACCGTGAGCTTCTGGTACTTGTCCGCTTCGGCCACGCGCTTGATCGCTTCTGCGCGACCCTCAGCCTCAAGAACCGCTGCCTGCTTGGACCCCTCTGCTCGCGTGATCTTTGCCTGCTTGTCACCCTCTGCCTCGAGGATGTCAGCCCTCTTGGTGCGCTCCGCCTTCATTTGACGGTGCATGGCCTCGGTCACGTCGACCGGCGGCTCGATGCGCTGCAACTCTACGCGGACGACACGCACTCCCCACTTGTCGGTGGCGTCGTCGAGAATCTGCCGGAGTGCGGCGTTGATCTTCTCGCGCGACGTCAGTGACTCGTCGAGCTGCATCTCGCCGATAACGTTACGCAGGTTGGTCTGTGCGAGCTTCGTGGCCGCCATGTAGAAGTTGGCCACGTTGTACATCAGCTTCACCGGATCGGTCGCCTCGTAATACACGACGGCGTCGACCGTGACCACGACATTGTCCTTGGTGATGACCTCTTGCGGGGGGACGTCCACAACGTTCTCACGCATGTCCACCTTGGAGAGTTTGTCAACGAACGGGATGATCAGGTGAAGACCTGACTCGTACGTGCGCTGGTACTTGCCCAGACGCTCGATGATCCCCTTCTCGTACGGGCGAACAATCCGGATCGCCGCGACCGCGTACACGAACAGCACGCCGATCAGGATGATACCGAAGAGTACTGCTCCGATTCCTTCTGCCATCTCATTCCTCCTGTCTCGTCGGCGTTGCGACTCTCCCAAGGGAGTCACGCCACCGGCGCCTGCCTACTCCTGCGGGTCCACCATCAGGTGAGTACCCTCGACTGCGGTGACGGTCACCACGGTGCCAATGGGTACCAGTGCTTCCTTGCAGCTGTCGGCACGCCACTCTTCCCTGTCAACGCGAACCTTGCCCTTCGCGCTGTGCGGCGTGAGCTCCTCGATGACCACACCAGACATGCCGATCAGGCGGTCGACGCCCATCTTCACGGGAGGCTCGTGGGTGACCTTGTCCGAGAAGCGTCTGAGGAGTACCAGGCTCACGGTGGAGACCACGACGAATGTGACCCACTGCCAGCCCACGCTCACTCCCAGGAACTCGAGGAGTGCCGCTGCGGCTGCACCGATTCCGAATGGCAGCATGAAGAATCCTGCGGTGAAGATCTCAGCCACGAGAAGAATCGCCGAGAGTGCCACCCAGACCCAGAACCAGATGTTGATATCGTCCATGCCTGCCTCCTTGCCCATGAAAAAGACACTAGATTTCTATATATATCCATATCTCATGTCGCCCAACCGAGTTTCTATCGGAATTCGGCCACGCGTCTCTTTGACTGTGCCCCATCGGGTTGATTGAGGGTATCTGGTTTGCGACGTGTCCGGTCGGCTATATACTACGTATTGTCGGTGTATTTTAGGTTATATCTGGGATGGAGCGCCCATGAAGATCGACCCCACAGTGGTCGAAACGATCGGCGGCACTCCTTTGGTGCGACTGTCTCGCATGTCCGTCGATGGTGATGCGACTGTCTACCTGAAGTTGGAGTCGCGCAATCCGGGCGGCGCCGTGAAAGACCGCATCGCGCGCTCCATGATCGATGATGCGGAGGCGCGGGGTCTGATAGAGCCGGGTCGAACGGTGATCGTCGAGCCGACCTCGGGCAACACGGGGATCGCGCTTGCCATGATCGGTGCTGCTCGCGGATACCGGGTGATTCTGACCATGCCGGAGAGCATGTCCGTGGAGCGTAGACGACTTCTTGCAGCGTACGGAGCGGAACTTATTCTGACCCCAGGGAATACGGGCATGCAGGGTTCGGTCGATCGTGCGCACGAGCTGTTGGACTCCATTCCGGACGCGTTCATTCCCGGGCAGTTCACAAATCCCGCCAATCCGTTGGCGCACTACCGGACGACAGGCCCGGAGATAGTGGGCGCGCTCGGCGGAGTACCCTCGGCCTTTGTGGCGGGGGTTGGCACCGGGGGAACCGTGTCTGGCGTCGGCCGGTATCTCAAGGAGCAGGATCCCGCCGTTCGAATCGTGGCGGTGGAGCCTGCGGAGTCCGCGATCATCTCGCAGCGGGTCAACGGCGAGAAGCTCACCCCCGGGCCGCACCTCATCCAAGGCATCGGTGCGAATTTCATCCCCGACACACTCGATATCTCGGTGTTGGACGATGTGCAGACAGTCGTTGGCGAGGAGGCTATCGTCATGGCTCGTCGGCTTGCAGCGGAGGAGGGCATTCTGGCAGGCATATCGAGTGGAGCGAATGTGGTCGCAGCTCTTTGTTTGGCAGCAGAGGACGAGATGCGCGGTGGGACTATCGTGACCGTCGCTCCTTCGACCGGCGAACGATACCTCTCGACAGCGTTGTGGAAGGATCTCGCCTGATGCGTGTGACTCAGAGGCTCGATCAAGCGCTCCGCGCCCTGGTTGAGCTAGCGCGCCTGGAGAACGATCAGCGCATGGCTGTGTCGGGATTGTCGGAAAGGCTCGGTCTCTCCAAGCGTGTCCTTGAGCAACAGGTCACGGAACTGGCAAGGCACGGGCTGGTGGAGTGCCGACGCGGGCCACATGGGGGCTGTCGGCTCGCTCGACCTGCGGGGGAGATCACCGTTGCGCACGTGATGCACCTGCTCGAAGGAGG
>DFBG01000170.1:0-18118 GCA_002367305.1 Actinobacteria bacterium UBA3086
TCGTGTCACGAAGATCTTGAAGTAATCGGGATACATCGTCTCGTTATCGACGGAGGGTAGAGAGTTGGCGAACCAGAAGATCAGGATCCGGTTGAAGGGTTATGACCACGAGATCGTGGACCAGTCCACGAAGATGATCGTGGACACCGCTCAGAAGACCGGTGCGAAGGTGTCCGGCCCCATTCCGCTGCCGACGGAGCGCAATCTATATTGCGTCATCCGTTCGCCGCACGTGAACAAGGACAGTCGCGAGCACTTTGAGATGCGGACGCACAAGCGTCTCATCGATATTCTCGAGCCCACGCCCAAGACGGTTGACTCGCTTATGCGACTCGATCTTCCCGCAGGCGTGGACATTGAGATCAAGCTCTAGGAAGATATAGGTTTCGACACCGACTCCGCAGTGCGGATCGGTATGCAGTAGTGGTCCGCTGGGAAACGTCGCGCAGACGGTGCGACGCAGGCATGACCCAAGACCACGTGAGTAGAAGGAATGAACATGCGTAACACGATTCTTGGTAGGAAGCTGGGTATGACCCAGGTCTGGAGCGAGGACGACCGGTTGATCCCGGTGACCGTCGTCGAGGCCGGACCGTGCGTGGTCAGCCAGGTCAAGACCGTCGAGAACGACGGCTATTCGGCAGCTCAGATCGCTTTTGGTGAGCTGAAGCCGAAGCAGACCAACAAGCCGACAGCCGGACACTTCGCGAAGTCTGGCATCGCGCCTCGTAAGCATGTCATCGAGGTTCGCCTCGCTGAGAGCGATGAGGTCAACGAGGGTGACGAGTTCACCGTCGAGATGTTCGAGGCGGGTGGCAGTGTCAACGTCACCGGTACGAGCAAAGGTAAGGGTTTCGCCGGTACGATCAAGCGTCACAACTTCAGTGGTGGCCCTGGTGGCCATGGTTCGCACTTCCACCGAGCTCCCGGTTCGGTCGGTCAGTGCGCGACGCCTGCTCGCGTGTTCAAGGGCAAGAAGATGGCCGGTCACATGGGTGATGAGACGGTGACCGTCAAGAACCTGAAGATCGTGAAGGTGGACGTGGAGCAGAACCTGCTTCTCGTCAAGGGCGCTGTCCCCGGTGGCAAGGGTGCCCTGCTCAAGATCCGCACCGCTTAGGTACGGACGGCATCCGGTACCGGTATACGTTTTCAGAGGAGTAAGAAACGATGGCAACTGTTGAGATCAAGAACACCACCGGCAAGAAGGTGGGTAGTGCCGAACTGACCGCTTCGGTCTTTGGCATCGACCCCCATCCTCACGCCGTGCATCAGGTGGTGCGCAGCCAGATGGCAGCGCGCCGCGCAGGTACGCATGCCACCAAGGGCCGCAGTGACGTTTCGGGTGGTGGAGCAAAGCCGTGGCGCCAGAAGGGCACCGGTCGCGCTCGCCAGGGTTCGATTCGTTCCGGTCAGTGGAAGGGCGGCGGCGTCATCTTTGGGCCGAACCCTCGTTCGTACGCTTTCAAGGTACCGAACAAGGTAGTCAAGCTCGCGATGCGCAGTGTCCTCTCGGCCAAGGCGGCTGAGGGCGTGCTCCACGTAGTCGACGAGTTCGGCTTCGACAAGCCGTGCACCAAAGACGCAGCTGTTGCGTTGGGTAAGCTCGGAATCGAGGGTCGTGTGACCGTGATCGTCGCCAACGACGACACCAACGCGATGCTCTCGCTTCGCAATCTCCCCAAGGTCCGTGTGATCACGGCCTCTGAGGCGAACACGTACGATCTGGTAGACAATACCGCCGTGCTCTTCACTAAGCCGGCTTTGACCTGGCTTGAGGAGGTGCTGGCATAATGTACGATCCCCGCAAGATCATCCTCCGACCGATCATCTCGGAGAAGTCTTACGACATGATCAATGACAACCGCTTCACCTTCGAAGTTGAGAAGAAGGCGACGAAGCCGCAGATCGCCCAGGCTATCACTGAGATCTTCGGTGTCACCGTCACCAAGGTGAACACCATGAACGTGGCGGGTAAGCCCCGCCGTCTTCGCGCTGCGAAGGGAACTACCCGGTCTTGGAAGAAAGCGATCGTCACCCTCAAAGAGGGCGATTCGATCCCGTTCTTCGAGGCTCAGTAACACTGTAGAAGGTTCGGTCGGAGCGGACGTCTGTTGAGAGATGGAGCCGCCCGGCACCGTGGTAGTCCGGCGTCGTGACCGCAGTGTCCCGAAAGGGGTGCACGTCCCAGCGGAAGCGGCCATCGGACGGAAGGAGAGACAATGGGACTGAAGAAATACAAGCCGACATCACCGGGGCGCCGTTTTCAGACGGTGTCCGACTTCGCGGATATCACGAAGTCGACCCCGGAGAAGTCGCTGTTGGAGCCGTTGCACAAGACGGGCGGTCGTAACAACAACGGCCGTATCACCACGCGTCACAAGGGTGGCGGCCACAAGCGCCGTTACCGCAAGATCGATTTCAAGCGGAACAAGGACGGCGTGCCCGCAAAGGTCGCGTCGATCGAGTACGACCCCAACCGGTCGGCTCGAATCGCCCTGCTGCACTATCTGGATGGCGAGAAGCGCTACATCATCGCCCCTCAGAAGCTTGGCGTCGGCGATATGGTCCAGTCGGGTCCTGGTTCGGATATCAAGCCCGGAAACGCGCTTGCACTGAACGACATTCCGACAGGTACCGTTGTTCACGCAGTTGAGCTACAGCCCGGTCGCGGTGCGGCACTCGCACGTTCGGCCGGTACGTCCATCCAGTTGATGGGCAAGGAAGCCGGATACGCGATTCTCCGTATGCCGTCGAGTGAGATGCGTCGTGTTCTGTCGACCTGTCGCGCCACCGTGGGCGAGGTTGGCAATGCTGATCACGGCAACATCTCAATCGGTAAGGCCGGTCGTAACCGCTGGAAGGGTATTCGTCCCACGGTTCGTGGTACTGCCATGAACCCGGTCGATCACCCCCATGGTGGTGGCGAGGGCAAGAACAAGTCTGCAGGCCGTCACCCTGTTACGCCCTGGGGTGTTCCCACCAAGGGTCATCGCACCCGCAAGAAGGGCCAGGCATCGGACCGCTTGATCATCCGGCGCCGCAAGAAGTAGTGGCTGAGACGACGAGGAGCTTGATCTGAGATGAGCAGAAGCTTGAAGAAGGGACCCTTCGTCCAGCCGCGTCTCCTGGATCGTATCCAGAAGATGAACGAGGCGGGCGAGAAGAAGGTCATCAAAACGTGGTCGCGTTCTTCCACCATCTTCCCGGAGATGGTAGGACACACGATTGCGGTGCACGACGGTCGTAAGCACGTGCCGGTGTACTGCACCGAGTCCATGGTCGGCCACAAGCTCGGCGAGTTCTCGCCGACCCGCACGTTCCGTGGCCACACGGGCGACAAGAAGAGCCGGTAGGGAGTGCCGATGGAAGCCAGAGCAGTTGCACGTTATTTGAGGGTGAGCCCGCGTAAGGCTCGTCTCGTCGTGGACTTGATCCGCGGCAAGTCGATCGAAGACGCGCGCGCCATTCTGATGTTCACCCCTCGCGCTGCCGCTGAGGACGTTCTCAAGGTCCTCAACAGTGCAGTCGCGAATGCAGGTAAGAACTTGAAGATCAAGGCTGAGGACCTCTACGTCTCCACGACGTTCGTGGATGAGGGACCGACGCTCAAGCGCATACGACCGCGGGCCATGGGTCGTGCGTCCAAGATCAACAAGCGCACGTGTCATGTGACCGTGATCGTCAAGCAGCGAGAGGAGGCGTAGAGCCGTGGGTCAGAAGGTATATCCCGTAGGTATCAGGCTGGGAATCACAGAGAAGTGGCGTTCCCGTTGGTATCAGGGAAAGGGCTACAGCGAGACTCTCGCGCAGGATCTTGAAGTGAGGAAGTTTCTCACCGATCGACTTCGCCGCGCAGCCGTGTCCCGCGTGGACATCGAGCGCAAGGGTGACAAGGTCATCGTCGAGCTGTGGACAGCACGTCCCGGCATCGTGATCGGCAAGAAGGGTTCTGAGGTCGATGCTCTGCGCAAGGAGCTCGAGAAGATGACCGGCGGATCTGTCGCTGTGAACATCGTCGAGATCAAGCGCCCTGAGCTCGATGCAGTGCTCGTGGCACAGTCGGTCGCCGATCAGCTTGTTGGTCGAGTCGCATTCCGTCGCGCCATGCGCAAGGCGGTTTCGTCGGCCATGAAGAGTGGCGCGCTGGGCATTCGTATCCAGTGTTCCGGTCGTCTGGGTGGCGCCGAGATGGGTCGTCGTGAGTGGTATCGCGAGGGTCGTGTGCCGCTGCATACGCTTCGCGCGAAGATCGATTATGGAACCTCTGAGGCTCGCACCTCCATGGGAGCTGTTGGCGTCAAGGTCTGGATCTATCGTGGCGAGGTCCTTCCGGGTCAGCCTATCCCGACACCGGCGGACGATCGTCCTTCACGCCCTCGTCGCGACAATCGTGGTCGCGACAATCGCGGTGGAAGGAGAAACTAGATGCTTCTGCCTAAGCGAGTAAAGCACCGTAAAGTGCAGCGCGGTTCCATGAAGGGCAGCGCAAAGGGTGGCACCAATGTGAGTTTCGGCGAGTATGGTCTCAAGGCCGTTGAGGGCGCATGGATCACCAACCGTCAGATCGAGGCAGCACGTATTGCCATGACGCGCTACATGAAGCGTGGCGGTAAGGTGTGGATCTGTGTGTTCCCCGACAAGCCCGTGACGCAGAAGCCGGCCGAGACCCGCATGGGTTCCGGTAAAGGTAACCCCGAGAAGTGGGTCGCCGTGGTCAAGCCCGGGCGCATCATGTTCGAGGTCGCCGGTGTTCCTGAGGATGTGGCCAAGGAGGCCATGCGCCTTGCGGCACACAAGCTTCCGATCAAGTGCAAGTTCGTGAGACGAGCCGATACCGGTGGTGAGGCATAGATGAAGGCAATAGAGATCCGCGATATGGCAGACACGGAACTCCTTGAGAAGATCAAGGATTCCCGTGCCGAGCTTTTCAACCTGCGTTTCCAGCTGGCCACCGGTCAGCTCGATAACCCTGCTCGCATCAAGGACATCAAGAAGGATATCGCACGCCTTCTCACCGAGATTCGTACCCGCGAGCTGAGCGCCGCCTCTGACGCGGCAGCATCGTAAGGACGGTTGGAGTAGATATGACAGAGCGCAACAGCCGCAAGGTACGCACGGGAGTCGTTGTTTCGACAGCCGGCGATAAGACTTGCGTGGTCCAGGTTTCATCCAGAAAGCGTCACCCGCTGTACGGCAAGATGATGACGCACAGCACCAAGTTCCATGCACACGACGAGGAGAACGTTTGCGGCGTGGGCGACATGGTTTCCATCATGGAGACTCGTCCGCTCTCGAAGCTCAAGCGGTGGCGCCTCGTTGAGATCGTAGAGAAGGCCAAGTAGCAACGACCCGCTTCCGGGTGATATGCACCCGGTACGGTCGTCAACGGTACGGAGGACGAGATGATTCAGGCAGAATCCCGGCTCAAGGTGGCCGACAACTCTGGTGCACGCAAGGTGCTGTGCATCAAGGTACTCGGCGGATCCAAGCGTCGGTATGCTCGTGTAGGCGACACCATCGTCTGCACGGTGAAGGAAGCGATTCCGAACGGCACCGTCAAGAAGGGCGAGGTCGTTAGGGCAGTCGTGGTCAGGACCAAGAAAGAGGTCCGCCGCAAGGATGGTAGCTATATCAAGTTCGATGAGAACGCTGCAGTTATCATCGATCTACAGGGCAACCCTCGGGGCACGCGCATCTTCGGCCCGGTCGCACGCGAACTGCGTGATCGGAAGTACATGAAGATCGTGTCGCTGGCTCCCGAGGTTATCTAGGAAGGTATGTGAGATGGCGAAGTCCATGACGATTCACAAGGGCGACAAGGTTAAGGTTATCGCCGGCAAGGACAAGGGCAAGGAGTCCCGCGTTCTCCGTGCGTATCCTTTCAAGGAGCGACTTGTGGTCGAGCGTGTCAACATGATCAAGAAGCATGCGCGCCCGACACAGAAGAACCCACAGGGTGGGATTCTTGAGATCGAGGGCACGATTCACGTGAGTAACGTTATGCTCGTGTGCCCGAGCTGCTCGCAGGCAACTCGCGTGTCACGTAAGCGTGAAGATGGCGTACGTGTTCGTGTATGCAAGAAGTGCGGAAACGCAATAGACAAGTAGTTGGCCGTCGGCGAGGTAGTCTCGTCGAGAAGCGTCGGGTCGGAATCCGGCGTGGATAAATGACGGAGGTATGACAGGTGGTACCCAGGCTTAAGACGCACTATAAGGATGAGTCAGTCGCCAAGCTGGAAGAGCAGTTCGGCTACGACAACATCAATGAGGTTCCCCGTTTGACCAAAATCGTGGTCAACATGGGCGTGGGCGCCGCGTCCCAGGACAAGAAGCTCCTGGACTCGGCAATCGAAGACATGATGATCATCACCGGCCAGAAGCCGCAGGTGACTCGTGCCAAGAAGTCCATTGCGGGATTCAAGCTTCGTGAAGGTGTGCCGATCGGCTGCAAGGTCACGCTTCGGGGTGACCGTATGTGGGAGTTCTTCGATCGTCTGCTTTCGACCGCGATTCCGCGTATTCGAGACTTCCGTGGGATGCCTGCGACATCGTTTGACGGTCGCGGCAACTACTCCATGGGTGTCACGGAGCAGTTGATCTTCCCGGAGATCGACTATGACAAGGTTAGTGTCATTCGTGGTATGGACATCACGTTTGTGATGTCTGCGAACACAGATGAAGAAGCGAAGGCATTGCTCGGCACCTTCGGTTTCCCGTTCAAGCGATAGTTGTATTGGGCGCGATTCGTGCCCTAAGAAGGAGGTAATGGTGGCTAAGAAGTCGATGATAGCCAAGGCGAAGCGTAAGCCGAAGTTCTCGACGCGTACGATCAATCGCTGCGGTCGCTGCGGTCGACCCCGTGCGTTCTATCGAAAGTTTGGCATGTGCCGCATCTGCGTGCGCGAGCTTGCAAGCCGTGGCGAGCTTCCCGGTGTTCGTAAGGCCAGCTGGTAGGTCTTATCAACCCGGTGAAGGACCGATTCGGAAGGCGCGGCGGCCATGGGTCGCAGCGAACCAACGAAAACGGGATCATCCCGAACCATAGGAGGAACAAATGAGCATGACCGACCCCATCGCCGATATGTTGACACGTGTTCGCAATGCGAACATCGCGTTCAAGGAATCGACGACGATGCCCTCATCCAAGAAGCTGGTTGAGATAGCCCGCATCATGAAGGAAGAGGGATATATCCAGGACTACACCGTGACCGAGTCGGAGCCGCAGGCTTCTCTTGAGGTCACGTTGAAGTACGGACCCAAGAAGGAGCGCACTATCACCGGTATCCGCCGGATCTCCAAGCCGGGTCTTCGTGTGTATGCAAAGAAGGATGAGCTGCCCCGCGTTCTGGGTGGCCTCGGCATTGCTGTGATTTCCACATCCAGTGGCGTCATGACTGAGCGTCGTGCCCGCAAGGCTGGCGTCGGTGGCGAAGTCATCGCCTACATCTGGTAATCGGACTGGACTGAAAGGAGCGAAAGCTGTGTCTCGTATCGGTAAGCAGCCCGTCCCGGTCCCGTCCGGGGTAGAGGTGAAGATCGAAGGTTCAACGGTGAAGGTGAAGGGCCCCAAGGGCGAACTCAGTGGCACCTTCAATGAGGAGATGGCACTTGAAATGGTCGACGGTGAGCTCATTGTCACTCGCCCGAGTGACAGCCGCACACACCGTTCGTTGCATGGTCTGACCCGCTCGCTCATTGCCAACATGGTGGTGGGCGTGTCCGAGGGGTACTCCAAGACCCTCGAGATCGTCGGTGTCGGTTATCGTGCGCAGATGAAAGGCTCGGACCTGGAGCTCGCGCTCGGGTTCAGTCATCCCGTTCCGATCAAGGCTGAGGCCGGCATCTCTTTTGAGGTGCCCACGCAGACCAAGATCATTGTTCGTGGTATCGACAAGCAGCGGGTCGGTCAGGTGGCAGCTGAAATTCGTGACTGGCGCCGTCCCGAGCCGTATAAGGGCAAGGGTATTCGCTACGAAGGCGAGTACGTCCGCCGCAAGCTGGGCAAAACTGCCAAGTAGCACGACTCGTAGAGCAGCGTGGGACGGTCGGACATCGCCCCGCACGAAACAAGGAGAGTTATCAGGATGGACAGGACGAAAGCTAAGGCGGCGGGTCTCGCCCGTCGCAAGCGGAAGGTACGGGGTCGGGTCAGTGGTACAGCCACACGCCCGCGTCTCTGTGTGACCCGCAGCAGTTCGAACATCTATGCTCAGCTGATCGACGATGTCGCCGGCGTTACGCTGGTGAACGCGTCGAGCATCGACACTGAGCTACGTAGCGCACTCAAGTCCGGCGCGAACATCGATGCGGCCAAGGCCGTCGGTGAGGCTGTCGGCCGAAGGGCCCTCGAGGCTGGCTACACTGAGGTCATTTTCGACCGCAGTGGTCGCCTGTACCACGGTCGGGTCAAGGCTCTGGCAGACGGTGCGCGTAGCGCCGGACTCAAGTTCTAGGGAGGATCTGTATGGCCCGCAGGGAAGCCCCGGTATCGGAGCTGAAGGAAAAGGTAGTCTATATCAACCGCGTCTCGAAGGTGGTAAAGGGTGGACGTCGTTTCGCCCTCACTGCTCTCGTGGTCGTCGGTGACGGCAAGGGTAGAGTCGGTGTCGGCATGGGCAAGTCTCAGGAAGTGCCCGTTGCCATCAAGAAGGGCATCGAGGACGCCAAGAAGAACATGTTCGACGTGCCGCTGCAGGATGGCACGATCCCGCACGAGATCAACGGCATCTTCGGTGCCGGCAAGGTGATGCTGAAGCCGGCAGCGCCCGGTACTGGAATCATCGCAGGTGGACCGGTTCGAGCACTGCTCGAGTTGGCCGGCGTCACCGATGTACTGTCGAAGTCCCTCGGCAGCGACAACGCACTCAACATGCTCAAGGCGGCGGCCGAGGGCCTCAAGAATCTCTCAAGCCCCGAGACCATCGCGCGTCGTCGCGGTAAGACCGTGGGCCAGATCTACGGTTGGGAGGAGTAGAACTCCAATGGCGAACAAGCTTCGAGTGACGCAGACCAAGAGCGTCATCAGCCAGCCCAAGGACCAGAAGGCGACCGTACGTGCCTTGGGTCTCAAGCGGATGCGGCATACCGTCGAGCATGACGATAACCCCGTGATTCGCGGTATGGTGTTCAAGGTCAAGCATCTGGTCAAGGTCGAGGAGATATAGAGTCCTCTGATTGACTGATTCACGTGCCCCGGAACCCCGGGGCACGGCCGCAGACGCGGCAGCAAGGTAAGTCAGCCGGCGGCGAGCAGCCGGTAGCGGTGGGTGCGAGGCACTCTCCGAAGCGAAATAAAAGGAGATAGATATGCAGTTGCACGATCTTACGCCGGCCCCGGGCTCTCGCAAGAGCCGCAAGCGGATCGGTCGCGGTCACGGAAGTGGCCATGGTGGTCAGTCCGGTCGCGGTAGCGATGGTCAGGGATCTCGCGCAGGCGGAGGCAAGGGCCCGGGCTTCGAGGGTGGTCAGACTCCTCTCTACATGCGTTTGCCTAAACTTCCCGGGTTCAAGAACCACTTCCGCGTGGAGTACGTCGTGGTCAACGTTTCGCGCCTTGATGACGCTTTTTCCAAGGGCGATGTCGTGGATATCGATGTCCTTTTTGACAAGGGGATCGTCAAGTCCAAGACCGCACCGGTCAAGGTTCTCGGCGATGGTGAGATCTCCAAGGCTCTCACCGTCAAGGTGGACAAGGTGTCTGGTTCGGCTCGATCCAAGATCGAGGCAGCCGGAGGGACGGTCGAGACACTGTGATTACCGCCCTCGCGAATGCATTCCGTGTACCTGATCTGCGCAAGAAGATCATCTTCACGTTGACCATCATCGCGCTCTATCGTGTGGGTGCCCATATCCCGGTCCCTGGTGTGGACCTCGATAAGGTCAAGTCGATCGTTGAGGGCGGCGCTGCACTCGGCCTCCTCAACCTGTTCTCCGGCGGTGCGCTGGAGAACTTCGCTGTGTTCGCACTGGGTATCATGCCGTACATCACCGCATCGATCATCATGCAGTTGCTGCAGGGTGTCATTCCGGTGTTGGAGCGTTGGTCCAAAGAGGGCGAAGCCGGACAGCGCAAGGTCACTCAGTGGACTCGCTATGGAACGCTGGCCATCGCGCTCCTGCAGTCCATCGGTAGCCTCGCGGTATTCCGCGATGCAATGGCTACCGGCGGCGGTTACGAGACGCTCAGCCGTGTCATGGTCGTCGTCTCGCTTATCGCGGGTACGGCGATGATCATGTGGATGGGCGAGCTCATCACGCAGCGTGGTATCGGCAACGGCATGTCATTGATCATCTTCGCGAGCATCGTCGCGCGTTTCCCGCAGGCGATTTGGCAGGCGATCCAGTTGGGCAGCGCGTTCATGGTGGTCGTCATGCTCTTCATCTTCGTGTTCGTCATTGCGGCGATCGTGACGATGGAGCGTGGGCAGAGGCGGATTCCCGTGCAGTATGCCAAGCGTGTTGTGGGCCGCAAGGTCTATGGCGGTGCTGGTACGTACATTCCGCTCAAGATCAACGGCGCGAACGTGATCCCGATCATCTTCGCATCCGCGATCCTGTTCTTCCCGGCTCAGCTCGCCGCGATGACCGCCAACGAGACGTTGATCCGCATCGGTAATGCGCTTTCCAGCGGTTGGCTGTATTACGCGTTGTTCTTCGCGTTCATCGTGTTCTTCACGTACTTCTACACCGCGTTGGTTTTCAACCCGATCGATCTGGGCGACAACCTGCGCAAGAATGGTGGCTTCATTCCGGGCGTGCGTCCGGGGCGTGCCACCGTTGTGTACATCGAGAACGTGCTGAATCGCATTACGCTCCCTGGTGCTGTGTTCTTGGGATTGATAGCAATCGCTCCCACGATTCTTTTCCGCTCCACGGGTGTAACGGTGCTCGAACAGTTCGGCGGTACTTCGATCCTGATCATGGTGGGCGTAGCCCTGGAAACCATGACTCAGCTCGAGAGCCAGCTCAAGATGCGTCACTACGACGGGTTCTTCAAGTAGGTCAGCAACTTCTGGGAGGGAACCGATGAACATCGTTCTGCTGGGCGCTCCGGGTGCCGGTAAAGGTACGCAGGCCGCGATGATGGTGGAGACTTGGGGATTTCCTCATATCTCAACAGGTGACATTCTCCGCAAGGCCGTTGCTGATGCCACACCGCTGGGTCTTGAGGCAAAGCGCTATATGGACGCAGGGGACTTGGTGCCCGATCTCGTGGTCATCGGTCTCGTGAAGAGTCGTCTGAGTTCTGACGATGCGAAGAAGGGTTTCATCCTCGATGGGTTTCCTCGTACGGCCGTACAGGCCGAGGCGCTGGACACCGAACTCGAGTCGATGGGCTTGTCGATCGACGCTGCGATTCTGGTTTCTGTCGACAGCAACGTGCTCGTGGGTAGACTCACTGCGCGCCGTACTTGTAAGGCGTGTGGCAAGATCTTTAACTTGCAGAACAATGCGCCAGTTGATCCCAAGGTATGCGAAGTCTGCGGAGGCGAACTCTATCAGCGTGATGACGACACCGTGGAAACGGTCTCCAATCGCCTGAGCGTGTATGAGCGCTCCACTGCACCTTTGATCGGCTACTATCGCGACAAGGGCGTTCTCAAGGAGATAGATGGCGACAGAGCGGTTGACGCTGTGTTCGCTGACGTCCGCGAGATAGTGAAGGGCTAGCGACCGTAGCGTGATTATTCGTAAGTCACCCGCAGAGATAGAAATCATGAGAGAGGCCGGGCGGCTCACCGCCCGGGCTCTCCGTTCCGTTGGCGAGGCGATTCGGCCCGGTATCTCCACGCTTGAGCTCGATGCAGTGGCCGAGTCGGTCATACGTGATGCAGGCGCAGTGCCTGCGTTCAAGGGCTTCCATGGGTTCCCGGGAACCATCTGCGCGTCACTTAACCATGAGGTGGTGCACGGAATTCCCTCCAAGCGCACGAGACTGCGTGAGGGTGACATACTCTCGGTCGACTGTGGTGCCATCATAGACGGGTATTTCGGCGACAGTGCGGTGACATTCCCGGTGGGAGAGATCACTCCGGACGCCAAGCACCTGCTTGATGCGACGAAACGTTCGCTCGAGGCCGGTATCGCCCGATGTCATGCGGGTATGCGACTCTATGACATCTCTAACGCCGTGCAGACGGTCGCTGAGGCGGAGGGCTTCTCGGTTGTCAGGGAGTACGTGGGCCACGGTATCGGACGTACTATGCATGAGGACCCGCAGATACCGAATTATGGTCCTGCGGGACAAGGTCCAGCCCTCAAAGTGGGTATGGTATTTGCGATCGAGCCCATGATCAATGCGGGGGAGGCTGCTGTCTACTCGCTCGATGATGGGTGGACAGTGGTGACGCAGGACGGCCAGATTTCAGCACATTTTGAGCACACGGTCGCATTGACCGAGGATGGTCCCGTGGTACTCACGGTAGAGTGATCTGAATTCGATTGGACGTGTGGCGCACGGATGGCTATACTAACCTTTCGTGACTTGAAGCAGTTGAGGAGCGTAGTTACTTGAGCAAGCGTGAAGACGCAATTGAGATGGAGGGCACCGTATCCGAGCCTCTGCCCAACGCAATGTTTCGTGTTGAGCTTGAGAACGGACACAAGGTGCTTGCCCATATCTCCGGAAAGATGCGCATGCATTACATTCGCATCCTTCCTGGGGACAAAGTAGTGGTGGAGCTTTCACCGTACGATCTGACTCGCGGACGCATCACCTACCGCTACAAGTAGGAAACGTTCCGAGTTGCAAGTGGATACGTTGACGCCGTTGGCGCCGAGTGTCCGAACAGCGACAAACCGCACCTGCGGCTGGGTGTGAACATAGATATCTCGCGCAAGAAGTTTCGAGAGGGAGAACGATGAAGGTACGACCTTCGGTAAAGAAGATGTGTGATAAGTGCAAAGTGATCCGTCGCCGCGGCAGGGTCTTCGTGATTTGCGATAACCCTCGCCATAAGCAGCGACAGGGTTAGGTAGGAGGGAACAAGCTTGGCCCGCATCGCAGGTGTCGACCTTCCGCGCGAGAAGCGCGTAGAGGTCGGCCTCACCTACATCTACGGGATCGGTCAGACGACCAGCGATACGATCCTGCGCGAGACCGGCATAAGCCCGGACACTCGTGTGCGTGACCTCACGGAAGAAGAGGTCGTTCGTCTGCGTGAGTACATCGACCGCAATCTCAAGATCGAGGGTGACCTCCGTCGAGAGACCGGCCAGAACATCAAGCGCCTTATGGAGATCGGCTGCTATCGTGGCCTTCGCCATCGTCGCGGCCTACCCGTGCGTGGTCAAAGGACCCACACGAATGCTCGCACTCGCAAGGGCCCGCGTCGTCAAATCGGCGCAAAAAAGAAGGGTAAGTAGGCAGGTATGGCTAAAAAGACTGCTGCCAGGACTCGCGTGCGTCGCGCTGAGCGCAAGAATATCGCCGTGGGTCAGGCTCATATCAGGAGTACGTTCAACAACACCATCATCAGCATCACGGATCCTCAGGGCAACGTGATCGCGTGGCAGTCGGCTGGCACGGTGGGCTTCAAAGGCTCCCGCAAGTCGACGCCGTTCGCTGCACAGATGGCTGCTGAGGCGTGCGCCAAGATGGCCCAGGAGCATGGTGTCCGCAAGGTCTCCGTGTTCGTAAAGGGCCCGGGCTCAGGTCGAGAGACCGCCGTCCGCTCGTTGCAGGCCGCTGGACTGGAGCTTTCCAGTATCCAGGACTGCACCCCTGTCCCCCACAACGGCTGTCGGCCGCGCAAGCGCCGACGCGTTTAACTTCGGGAGGAAGAACCTAAAGATGGCTCGCTACACCGGGGCGGACTGCAGACTGTGCCGCCGTGAAGGAATCAAGCTCTTTCTCAAGGGCGATCGCTGTTACAGCGATAAGTGTGCTATTGAACGCCGTCCGTATCCTCCTGGCCAGGCCGGGAAGAGGCGTCCGCGCGATTCAGAGTATCGTGTTCAGCTTCGCGAGAAGCAGAAGACGAAGCGTATCTATGGACTGCTAGAGAAGCAGTTCCGTAGCTACTACGAGCTGGCTAACCGCCAGACAGGCATTACAGGTATCAACTTGTTGAGACTTCTCGAAACACGTCTCGACAATGCTGTCTACCGTCTTGGCTTCGCCAAGTCGCGCGACGAGGCTCGTCAGGTCGTCCGTCACGGTCATATCACCGTGAACGATGGCCGTGTGAACATCCCGTCGTATCGTGTTCGCCCCGGCGACGTGATTGCGGTCGCGAACAAGTCCAAGGACCTCGTCGTCATCAAGACGGCACTCATCTCCTCGGAGAAGATTGAGGTTCCGGGCTGGCTGGAAGTTGACATCGAGAAGCTCGCCGGCAAGGTTCTGTCCATGCCGGAGCGTGAGCAGATCGACGCTCCCGTCCGCGAGCAGCTCATCGTCGAGCTGTACTCCAAGTAGGCCAGAAGCCGTAGGCCAAGGAGGCTTAATAGATGACAGAGTTCATGAGGCCCCAGGTGACCGTAGAGCAAGTAGGCGACCGTGTAGCACGGTACGTCGTGGAACCGCTGGAACGTGGTTTCGGCTACACGCTGGGCAACTGCATGCGTCGCGTATTGTTGTCGTCTCTTCAGGGCGCAGCAGCCACCTCTATCAGGGTGGAGGGCGTGCAGCATGAGTTCGCCACGATCGATGGCGTTCGTGAGGACGTCACTGACATCGTGCTCAACGTGAAAGAACTGGTGTTCCGCGAGACCGGTATCGGTGCGGGCGACGCTGTTGCGACGCTCTCAGCTGCCGGACCCTGCGTGGTCACTGGTGGAGACCTCAAGGTTCCCGCTGAGTTCGAACTGGTGAACCCCGAGCAGGTCATCGCAACCCTTAACAAGGATGCGAAGCTTGAGATGGGTATTCGTATCGGTGTCGGACGCGGTTATGTGTCCGCCGATCGCAACAAGCGAGCCGAGGATCCCATTGGTGTCATCACGATCGACTCACTGTTCAGTCCGATCAGTCGTTGCACGTACGTGGTGGACAACACCCGTGTCGGTCAGCGTACTGACTATGACAAACTGACCCTCGAGGTCGAAACGAACGGTGCCATCGATCCAGGTGACGCAGTTGCACGTGCGGGTCGTGTCGTGAACGAGCACACCCTGCTCTTCACTGAGCAGGCCGCCACCGAGATGCCCGAGGAGGGTATCTTCTCGGCAGTCGTCGAAGAAGGCGACACAGTGATGGAGACGCCAATCGAGGAGTTGGATCTTTCGGTCCGTTCCTATAACTGCCTCAAGAGGCAGGGCGTCAACACCATCGGGCAGCTGAACGAGTGCTCTGAAGCGGATCTTCTCAATATCCGCAATTTCGGTGCGAAGTCGATCGAAGAAGTGAAGGACAAGCTCCAGCAGATGGGCTTGGGACTCAAGCAGTAGTGGGAGAGCGCAAACAATGAGACACCTCAAGAAGGGCCGGAAACTCGGCACCGACGCGAGTCACACGAAGGCGATGAAGCGGAGTCTCGCAATCGCACTGTTCACCAATGAGCGCATCAAGACCACCGAGGCTCGCGCCAAGGAGGTCCGCACGCTGGTCGATAAGATCATCACGTGGGGCAAGAAGGGCGACGTGCATTCTCGTCGACTGGCCCTCGCTGAGATCGGCGACCGCGAGCTGGTGCACAAGGTGTTCGCTGACATCGCACCTCGGTTCGAGGACCGTCCGGGTGGATACACTCGGATCTTGAAGCTCGGTCCGCGTAAGGGCGACAACGCCCCCATGGTCATCATGGAGCTGGTCGACTAGATCACGCTTCGCGTGGATCGTGCCGTCGGCGTAAAGCCGACCTGAGCATATGACAGGAGGGAGGGCCTCGCACTTGGTTGTGAGGTCCTCTTTTCGTTCCCAAATGACATGGGCGGAAGGGGGTTCGATGAACCGATGATCAGATTCGACGAGGTTACATACACCTATGCCGGGGCGCCGCGCCCCGCAGTCCGAGAGCTCACCCTGCAGCTCAATCCGGGTGAGATCCTGGCTGTCCTCGGGGCGAATGGTTCCGGCAAGTCCACCCTGGCCTGTCTCGTGAATGGCCTGCTGTTGCCGGCCTCGGGCCGCGTCTCCGTCGCGGACATGGACACTGCCGATGAGTCGACCATGTGGGATGTTCGCTCTCAGGTGGGACTGGTACTACAGGATCCGGACGATCAGATCGTCGGCACGGTCGTGGAGGAAGACGTCGCCTTCGGGCCTGAGAATCTCGGGGTCGAGTCCGCGGAGATACGTGTCCGTGTTGATGAGGTCTTGGCTATTGTGGGTCTCACTGGATTCGAGCGACGAGAACCGCATCTCCTATCTGGTGGACAGAAGCAGCGTTTGGCTATCGCTGGTGCTCTTGCCATGCACCCTGACTATCTGGTGCTGGACGAACCGACTGCCATGCTCGATTCGGCCGGCCGTGAGTCCGTACTCGCACTCATCGAGCGCCTCAGGGCGCAGGGTGTAGGCATCCTTTTCGTCACGCATCATTTGGCCGATGTCATTCACGCTGATCGCGCGATCGTGCTGGATGAGGGCAGGGTCGCCTTCACGGGAACGCCCATCGAGCTTCTCGGCCAGGAAGAGGTACTTGCCTCGTGTGGCCTTGAGGTTCCTCCGTTGCAGCGTGTGGAATCCACGCTTCGCGCCGCTGGACTGCCGCTTCCCACCGGACCGCTCGCGGTCGAATCGATCGTGGAGGCCCTGTGCAACTGAGATTCGCAGATGTGAGCCACATCTATGGCATCGGTACGCCTTATGAGCAGGGCGCGCTCGAAAACGTCTCCTTCACCGTGGAGCCAGGAACGCTCACTCTGGTCTTGGGTCCCACCGGTTCAGGTAAGTCCACCATGCTGAGGTTGGGTGCCGGGCTCTTGGATCCAACCGCAGGGCAGGTCTCGGTGGGAGACTCCGGTGCTTGGGATACGCCATCGCCGGGTACGGTGGGGCTCGTGTTCCAGCGGCCTGAGACACAACTGTTTGCTGAGACCGTGCTGAGTGATGTGGCATTCGGGCCCACTAATCTGGGGCTTGACCGAGATCGAGCGCGTGAGGCTTCGCGTGAGGCGCTCGTCTCCGTCGGCATGGATCCCGAACGCTTCGGCGACCGTTCTCCATTCACACTTTCAGGCGGTGAGGCACGTAGGGCGGCACTTGCGGGAGTGCTCGCCTTGAAGCCGCGTTTTCTCCTGCTCGATGAGCCTACGGCCGGGTTGGATGCCACAGGCCGTCATGCTCTGCACCAGGCGATTCGCGGAGTGCGAGACAGAACCGGGGTCGTGGTCGTCAGCCATGATGCCGAGGAGTTCCTGGGAGTGGCGGATCAGGTGCTCGTATTGACTGAAGGTCGAGTTCACTTCTTGGGTACGCGTGAGGAGGTGCTCGCCGATCCTCTTGTCCTTGAGGTGGATGATCTGCGCGCCCCCGATGTGCTGCGCGTGCAGATGCTTGCCCGAGACAGGGGACTCGATATCGGAGCATTCAGTCTGGATCCGGAGATCGCCGCACAACGCATTCTCCAAGTCGGGCGGTGGGGTCGATGAGACCGCCGGTTCCGTTCGGACAGTATGTTCCTGCAGACTCCATCGTGCATCGGCTAGAGGCACGAGCCAAAATGGGCATCGTGTTCGCCTATGCCATCACGCTCTTCATGGTGGACGGGTTTGCGGGCATGGCTCTCGTCGCCGTGCTGGCTGGACTTGCGATTCGTGCATCGAGAGTCCCGGTACGCCTGGTGCTCCGGGGCCTGCGCGCCGTTCTATTCATACTGATGTTCACCCTTCTTGCTCATGCGATCCGCATCAACCCGGCTACGGTTGCTCTCGTCCGCCTCGGTCCGATTGCGATCGATCCGGATGGTCTGAGGACCGGCGCATTCTTTGCGGCGCGCATCGTTCTTCTGGTGCTTGGAACCTCACTTCTGACGCTCACCACGACACCGGTTCAGCTCACCGATGCCCTCGAACGCATCATGCGCCCCTTGGCGCGATTCCGTGTGCCGACGGGGGAGATTGCGATGATGCTCACCGTGGCGCTGCGATTCATACCCACCACCGCCGAGGAGGCCGAGAAGATCGTGGTCGCCCAGACGGCTCGTGGGGCCAGGTTCGATCGTGGCGGTCC
>DFBG01000170.1:18181-18735 GCA_002367305.1 Actinobacteria bacterium UBA3086
GCCATGGAATCGCGCTGTTATCGTGGCGGTCTCGGTCGCACGCGGCTCAATCAGAGCGTGATGACCGGCGTGGATTGGGCGATACTCGTCGGCGGAGTGACGATATTCGTGATCAATGGAGTCCTTCTGTGACCAATGCAACGAGTTCTTCCTCGAATGGGATTCAGATGCCTGACCCTGCCTCCGTGATGGTTCTGACCCTCGCGTACAACGGCGAGCTCTTCCACGGTTTCGCCCGTCAACGGGAGGGCTTGCTCACGGTGCAGTCTTTACTTGAAGACGCGCTGACTAGGCGATTTCGTCGTCCGGTCGAGGTCGTGTGTGCCGGACGGACCGACGCAGGGGTGCATGCTCGCGGTCAGGTTGTCAGCTTTGAGATGCAGGAAGGCGAGAAGCCCAGCGGCCTGCTCATGCGGTCTCTTAACGGACTCATGAAGCCTGGCGTCGTCGTCACCGACGCCCGCCGCGCCCGCGCGGGTTTCTCGGCGCGCTTCGATGCGCAGACACGGGAGTACCGCTATCGGGTCGTCGATGGCCCGATTCCCCCGTTGGCA
>DFBG01000170.1:18922-23922 GCA_002367305.1 Actinobacteria bacterium UBA3086
AAGGCGTTCCTGCACTCCATGGTGCGAACCATGGTGGGGACGCTGTACCAAGTAGGCGTCGGGGCGCATGAGCCTGAGTGGGTTAGCGACGTTCTGGCGGCCCGCTCGCGCGCATCAGCAGGTCAGACCGCGCCGGCCAAGGGTCTTACGTTCTGGCATGTTGAATACCCCGATGATGTCTGGCTCTGATGGGGTAGATACACCCGGGTGCGTGGACATGTTGACGCACCGCAGGTCGATGGCTATAGTTACAGGGTTCGTTTAAAGGCCCCGTGAAAACCTTGATTCGAACACGTAATAGCATTCTGTTTGGAGGACCATTGAAGACCTACCACGCCAAGCCAGGCGAGGTTCAGCGCGAGTGGCTTCTTATCGACGCCACTGATTTGGTGCTGGGTCGCCTTTCAACCGAGGTCGCACAGATCCTGAAGGGGAAGCGCAAGCCGCAGTACACCCCCCATGTGGACACCGGCGATTTCGTCGTGATCATCAATGCCGAGAAGATTCGTCTGACCGGTAACAAGATGAACTCGAAGATCAACTACCGTCACTCGGGCTTTCCGGGCGGCCTCAAGGCCGAGCCTGTTGCTCGTACCTTGGAGAAGTTCCCGGAGCGCGTGATCGAGCGCGCGGTCAAGGGCATGCTCCCCAAGAACACACTGGGTCGTGCCATGCGCAAGAAGCTCAAGGTCTACGCAGGCCCGGAGCATCCGCATGCTGCACAGAATCCCCGTCTGATCACGCTGGAGGGTAAGGTCAATGGCTGAGAATAAAGCTGTCTATCTGGGCACCGGTCGCCGCAAGACCTCCGTGGCGCGCGTTCGCGTCATGCCGGGCAGTGGCAACATCACGGTCAATGGCAAGCCCGCCGATGCGTTCTTTGGTCGCGAAGCACACGTCGCCTACGTCGAGGCCCCCTTCAGGGTCACCGAGACCATGGGTCGTTTCGATGTCATCGCAACCATCAAGGGCGGTGGCGTCTCCGGTCAGGCCGGCGCGCTGCGCCTGGGCATCGCTCGTGCGCTGCTCGATGCTGGTGAGGATTATCGTGCTGAGCTCAAGAAGGCCGGTCTCCTGCGCCGCGACCCACGTATGGTCGAGCGCAAGAAGTACGGTCTGAAGAAGGCCCGCAAGCGCCCGCAGTTCTCAAAGCGCTAGGCATAAGGCCAGTCACAGAGATCACAACGACGGGGCTCGCCGAAAGGCGGGCCCCGCGTGCATGGAGGGGACGGAATACATGGGTCGACTATTTGGCACCGACGGAGTACGCGGCGTCGCCAACTCGGAGCTCACACCGGAGCTCGCGTTTCGCCTAGGTGAGGCCGCGGGCCACTTTCTGGGTGAGAAGGGTCGCGGGCGGATCGTCGTCGGCAAGGATACGCGTCGTAGCGGTGACATGCTCGAAGCCGCATTGATCGCCGGTATCACCTCCGGTGGAGCGGATGCGCTCGTGTGCGGTGTCGTTCCCACACCTGCAGTGGCACACCTGACCCGCGAACTTGGTGCCGACGGCGGTGTGGTGATCTCTGCCTCCCATAATGCGCCGCGCTACAACGGGATCAAGCTCTTCTCGCGTGACGGGTTCAAGCTTCCCGATGATCTCGAGGACGAGATCGAGGAGTTCACGCGTCGCCCCCGCGAGTGGGATCGGCCCATCGCTGAGCACGTCGGTCGCGTTGTCGCGATCGCAGACGCTGTGGAACAGTACATCGATCATTCCGTGGCCAGTATCGACGGCGGGCTGTCCGGTCTCCGCATCGCGGTCGACTGCGGGCATGGCGCGGCAGCGGTCGCGTCGCCCGAGGCACTTCGTCGGCTGGGGGCAGAGGTTGAGAGCCTCAATGAGGACTGGACTGGCATGGACATCAACGTCGAGTGCGGCTCCACACATTTGGGCGCCATTTCTGAGCTCGTGACATCCGGTGGATTCGACATGGGCATCGCTCATGACGGGGACGCAGATCGAGTGCTCGCAGTCGATGAGAACGGCGACGAGGTCGACGGCGACCTCATCATGGCAATCTGTGCAGCTGATCTTGCCGATCGCGGTGAGCTGTTATACAACACCGTGGTGGGTACGGTCATGACGAACATGGGCTTCGAGGTCGCCATGCGCGATCGAGGTCTATCGGTCATTAAGACCAAGGTCGGCGACCGCTATGTTCTGGAGCAGATGCAGAACTCCGGTGCGATCTTAGGTGGCGAGCAGTCGGGCCACATCATATTCATGCGGCACAACACCACAGGCGACGGTCTCGTGACCGCGCTTCAGCTAGCGAGCGTCATGCGCCGCACGGGCAAGCCCCTCGGAGAGTTGCGTCAGGTGATGACTCGCTACCCGCAGGTGCTGGTCAACGTGCCAGTTCGTGACAAAGCGCTGCTGGCCACAAGCTCTGAGGTCTCGTCGGCGATTCATGAGGCTGATGCCGCACTGGGGGACACGGGTCGCGTGCTGGTGCGCGCATCGGGTACGGAGCCTCTGGTTCGCGTCATGGTGGAGGCTGCCGACGAGCGCGTCGCGCAGGAAACCGTGGATCACCTGGTGGAGATCGTTATCGCCGAACTGGGCTGACCGCCAACTTCCGGTGGACGGAGGCCTACGGGATGAGTGCGATGCCGCCAGCCACGACGAGCCACCAGAGCATGGATCCCTCGGTGCGTCTCTGCAGCCAGAAGTAGAGATAGCCCAAGCTGGACGCGATCAAGGCGTAGATGAGCACCCCGGTGAGGTTGAAACCGAAGATCAGGGCGAGCAGAGCCTTGCCGCCTGCGAAGATCCCCGTGGACATGGCCACGCTCCCGCCCTGCCTGAGAAGCTGGATGCACACGAGTAGGACGATCATGGTCGCCAGCGGGAACCATCCAAGTTTGATGAAATCGACGATCTCGCTCGACATGGAAAGTCCTCCGGATCCTTCGACGGCTCTTTTCGTTTCATGAGCGTAGCATCCCTCGCGTGTTCACCTCTGCCGTTCACGCCCGTTCCCATGCCAGTCGCGGCATTGATGCGTGGTGTCCCTCGCGTGAGTCGTTGTTTGCCGTATGGGCGCTCGTCATTGTTCTGTCATCGTGCTGCGGTGTTTCGGCTGGTACAATCTGACGAGTGAGATGCTGATCGAAAGGGGAGTTGCCGGGGAAGATATCGCACGAGGAAGCGCCAGGACTGACCGCGGGGTCGCGAAGCTGCGACGGTCAGTCGACGAGGTGAGGGCTCATCGAACTATTCGGCGGGTGGTCCTCCGGCCTGATCGGGGTCGTGACGGTGTCGACAAATCCCTTGGGTGACCAGGGAGGCAAAGCGGCATCGGACTGATGTTCATCCCAGAAGGAGTCGTTCGACTCCGGCTCGCGACAGGTGTCGTCGTTGTGAGAGCAGCGCCAAAGGGGCGCTGGATCAACCAATGTCTTGGAATCGGACCCATCTGGAGGTCTTTCGTATATGTGTGGAATCGTAGGTTACGTCGGATCGCGTCGAGCGACCGATGTTCTGTTGGGGGGACTTGCTCGGCTCGAGTATCGCGGATATGACTCGGCGGGTGTAGCGATCATCTCCGACGGAGAACTCGATGTTGCCCGCAGGGTGGGCAAGCTCGTCAATTTGAGTGAAGTGATCGCCGACAATCCCATGCAGGGTGGCGTGGGTATCGGGCACACCCGGTGGGCGACTCACGGTCGTCCCACGGAGGAGAACGCGCACCCTCACATGGACTGCATGAACAGACTCGCTGTCGTACACAACGGCATCATTGAGAACTATGTCGAGCTGCGCGAAGGACTCGCTCAAGCCGGGCACGTACTGCGGTCGGAGACCGACACGGAGACAATCGCGCATCTCATTGAGAGCTACTATGACGGAGACCTGGCGACGGCTGTGCGCAAGGCGACCAAGAGACTCGATGGAAGCTACGGTCTTGCCGTCGTACATCTCGACAATCCTGATGTGATCATCGCCGCGCGAAAGGATTCACCCCTCATCATTGGTGTGGGCGTCGGGGAGAACATCGTGGCGAGTGACATTCCCGCCGTGCTCGAGTACACCCGTGACGTGCTGTCTCTTGAGGATGGCTGGGTGGCAACGGTGACGGCCACGGGAGTCACGGTGACCGACATCGACGGCAACGACGTCGTACCCGAGAGCATGTATGTGGAATGGGACCTGGCAGCCGCCGAGAAGTGCGGCTATGAGGACTTCATGCTCAAGGAGATCCACGAGCAGCCCACGGCGATCCGCGAGACGCTTCGTGGTCGGATGGGCGACGACGGCATCATTCAACTCTCCGAGCTTGATATGACGCCCGATCAGGTTGCTACGATCGACAAGGTGTTCATTCTCGCGTGCGGCACCTCGTATCATGCCGGTGTGGTGGCCAAGACGCTCGTCGAGCAGTGGGCGCGCATTCCTGTCGAAGTCGACGTATCGAGCGAGTTCCGCTATCGCGATCCGATCGTTGACGAGGCGACGCTCGTTGTGGCGATCACTCAGTCCGGTGAGACTGCCGACACGCTCGCCGGTGTCCGTGAGGCTCGTGCTCGCGGAGCCAAGGTCATCTCCATCACCAACGTGGTCGGATCGCGCGTCACACGTGAGTCGGATGGAGTCATCTATACACACGCTGGGCCGGAGATCGGTGTTGCGGCAACCAAGACGTTCACCGCTCAGATCGCTGCTCTCACTGTGCTGGCTCTCAAGCTCGCTCAGGCGAAGGGCATGCTCGAGCAGGATCGCATCGAGCGCTTGTGGGAAGAGCTCACGCATGTTCCTGATGTGGTCGAGGCGATTCTCGCCGACACCGATGCGCTCGAGGAGTGTGCTGCCGAGTACAAGGACGTGCATAGCTCACTGTTCCTGGGCCGAGGCATCGGTGTTGCGATTGCAATGGAAGGCGCGCTCAAACTCAAAGAGATCAGTTACATCCACGCGGAGGCCTATGCAGCCGGTGAGATGAAGCATGGCCCCATCGCGCTCATCACCGAGGAAGTGCCGGTCGTTGTCGTCGCGA
>DFBG01000045.1:0-1422 GCA_002367305.1 Actinobacteria bacterium UBA3086
TTCTCATCGAACACGATATCGACGGTTGATTCATCAAGGGCCGATGCGCTCACGATCGACGCACCCTCGTTATCGACAGTCACAGCTGTCACCGGCGTCGAGTCCGTCCCGATAAGCCCGACGTTGTCAGTTGCGCGCGCAGTGATGATGTAGGTGTAGTCACGATTCTGACCCGCGTCGAGCGGCCAGTCGTACGTCCAGGTATCCGTCCCGGTGGCCGGATTCCACACCGTCACGCCTACCCAACTCGAACCATCCCAGAACGTGCCGTCGGAACGAGCGATGCTGATCACAACGGAATCGATACCCGATCCCGTGCCATCAGATGCAGTACCTGATATCTGTTTGGTCGACCCGGTCAGAACGGCCGACGAGAGCGGATCTCCCGTATTTGCTGATGGTGCAGCCGCGTCGATTGCAAGCGTCTGACCTGTGTCGGCGCTGACGATATCGGTGAAACCGCTGATCGATCCGGTTGTCGCGGTGATATCCCCGTTATTGACTCGAGAACCGAGAATGCTGCCGTCAGAGGCACCCGCTGGCACGGTGTAGACGATCCAGATGTTGCGGGTGACGCCGTCGGGCACCACATAGCCAAGCGACCCGAAGGTGACCGTCGAACCGGACGCATCCGCAGAGAACACCTTTGTGGATCCGAGTTGCACATCAGGGCCGTCAACGAATACGCCGTTGCCGTCGTCAACGAACAGCCTGATTTCTGAGATATTGCTGGTCAGCGCGTTGTCGGTATCAAGACCACGGACCACGATCTGTCCAACCGTGACCGGGCCGACGGAGGCGCTCAACGTCAGCTCGTCGACTACAGCCACCGTGTTGACGCCGATATCCTGCTGGACACTTGGACGTCCTACATCCACACCCTGCGAGACCGCAATGGATCCTGCCGGAGCAAAGCCGGTGAAGTTGGCTGATGTGGCGGTGTTCCCGTTGCCGTAGATATCATCGACAACGCCGCCTGCAGCTTGGACGGTGTATGAGGTTCCGGAGCCCTGAGCCGATGTGGTCAGATGCACGAGTGTGTCGTCGGCACCGTCAAGTACCGCACCCGTGACCGTCAAGTCGGGGGCGACTATCGTGAAATCACCGGCGGCGATACTCGCTGCAGAGAGATCCTCGTCGAAAACGACGTCGACATGCGTCGCATCGATCGTAACCGCAGAGACCATCGCAGGACCGGTGTTATCTACGGTGATGTTCGTGTTCGGCGTGGGATCGGTGAAGGTCCGGCCCACGTTGTCGGTCGATCGTGCCGTGATGGTGTAGGTGAAATCCCCGGCATTCTGGTTCGCGTCGAGCGACCACGTGTACTTCCAACCACCTGAATCAGCGGCGTTGTTCCACGTGTTCGCATCAGCGACCCACGAGCCGCCATCCCAATATGTGCCGCCGGAGCGCTCGATA
>DFBG01000045.1:1511-3829 GCA_002367305.1 Actinobacteria bacterium UBA3086
GTCACGTTCGCCGTGGGGTCGACAGCGTCGATCTGTGCGGTTTGACCTGCGGTGCTTCCCGCAGAGGTGATCGGTGTAGTGGTGAAGGTCACGGTTGCCGGAGCGGTCACAGTCACGTCACCATCGACAAGCTGTGAGCCCACGATGTGGCCATCCACCGCGGAAGCGCCGATGTCATATACCACCCAGATATCGCTCGCTCCGATGCTCGCCGAATAACCCAGCGAACCGAAGGTGGCGGTGGATCCCGATGCCGCGCCGGAGAACACCTGCGTACTCCCGACCTGAGTGTCACTCGCATCGTCGAACGAGCCGTCGCCGTCATCTTCCCAGAGACTCACACCCGTCACATCAGTGGTGAGCTCACCCACTGTATCCAGTCCGCGGACCACGATCTCGGTGACGTCCACCGACCCGTCAGCGGCAGTGAGAGTGAGACGATCCACGACGAGCCGAGCGCCGCGGTCGCGATAGACGAGCGTTGTCGGAACGCCGACGTTATTCGCGCCGGAGACGGACAGAACGGGATCCGGAGTAAAGCCGGTGAAGCCGGCCGTCGTGAGCGTGTTCCCTGTTCCGTAGAGGTCGTCGACAGTATCCACGGCGACCTGCACCGTATAGGCATTGCCAGCAACCTGAGCCGATGTGGTCAGATGCACGAGCGTGTCATCGGTGCCATCCAGCACTGCACCAGAAACGGTGAGTCCTGCAATCGTGAACCCGGTGCCGTCGGCAAGGAAACTTGTTCCGTCGACATCCTCGGTGAACACGACGTCGACATGGGTCGCGTCCACGGCCAGCGCTGAGACCAAGGTCGGAGGAGTGTTGTCTACGGTGATGCCGATCGACGTGGGACTCGTACCCACATTGCCCACGTTGTCGGTCGCACGAGCCTGGACCGTGTAGGTGTGATCTCCCGCACTCTGTGCGGCGTCAAGCGACCAACCATACGTCCAGTTGGTGGTGCCCGCCGCCGTATTCCATGTGTCCGCGCCAGCCCAACCGGAACCATCCCAGTACTCGGTGCCGTCGCGGATGATCTGAACTTCTACCGACGAGAGCCCTGAGTCGGCATCGGCTGCCGTCCCTGAGATCGTCTTTGTGGAGCCGGTCAGCACATCGTTGGTCAGAGGATCGGCCAGTGTGACCGAATCGAGGGAGGTATCGATCTCGACAGTGGCACCGGAACCGAATGAGTCGATCGTGCTAAAAGACGTCACAGTAGCGGGGCCTGTAACACTGACGTTGCCGTCTAGGAGCCGAGAGCCCACGATATGGCCATCAACGGCCAATGCACCGATGTCATAGACAATCCAGAAATCCGCCGTTGTCGCATCAGTGATCGTGTTCGTAAACGAGAAAACTGCAGTTGAGAGGGATGCTGGCCCTGAGAACGTCTGCGTGCTTCCGACTTGGGTGTCAGACCCGGATTCGAACGCTCCGCTTCCGTCGTCTCTCCAGATGCTGACCCCGGTGACGTCAGTCGTGAGCGCATCCACCGTGTCGACTCCTGAGACCGTGATCCCTGAAACCTCGACATCCCCATCTGTAGCTGTCATGGAGATACGATCAACTGCGATCTGCGCACCCTGCTCGCGATAGACCTTCGCTGTCGGCACGCCGGTGTTGTTGGTGCCAGAGACGGACAGGTCGGGAATCGCCACCGTATACGTGAGCTCGAACCACGCTTCCGTTACGTAAATCGTAGAAGCCTTGCCTGAGCCCTTGCTATACACACCATACGCCTCAAGAGAATCAAGGTCCGTGATCGTCCAAGATCCCGTGAAGGTCTCGGGGTATGTGGTTGCCGCCAAAACAGGCGTCACATCTCCCGTCGCGCCGGCGATGTCAGTACCACCGATAGAAATGCCGAAGTCTATGAGTTCGTCAGACCCGTTATCCGCCCTTGCAGTGTATCTAGCCACGATCTGAGTGATCACGGCTCCAGCAGGCAGCACTCCACTCGCATTCTGAACGCTGGCATGGAAAACGGAGTTGTTGTTGCTTGTGGAGTAGTGGGTTGCATCATCAGCATCATTCAGCACCGGTTGCGTGCCCGAGATCGTGAAGCTGTTGAGTCCGGAGGGGGTACCGCCGTCCGGATACAGTGTGGTGGTCGCTGCGGAGGCTGGAATTAGCCAGAGCCCGAGCACGACCGAAACAGCAAGCAACCCCACGAGCGCCAAAGCGATCGCGGGGTTTCTCCCATACCAGCTGCGAATCTGGGCTACCACTTTCGGCGCCCTCCGCTCAACTGCGAGAAAATGTACTGTGTCGGCCACATACTCATTCGGCTCGTTCGGTCCTCTCGATCGTCA
>DFBG01000045.1:3849-6270 GCA_002367305.1 Actinobacteria bacterium UBA3086
GCAGCTTCGAACGCCTGCTGCGCCAGGGCGTACTCCTTGGCATTCACATACGTCTCACCTTGGAGCTTCAACAGGGCGACGCGACTCTCATCGGAGAGATCCTGATCCTCGAGAACGGCGCCCCACTGCTCGGCTGCACCCATGTAATGGCCCAACTGAGCCAAGGTGCGCGCGAACTCATCGCGATACGAGGTGTCACGAGGAAGAAGTTCAACGGCAGTCTCAAGATGTCCGGCTGCTTCTTGAGAGAGTCCGATCACGCGCTCGAGAAGAGCGAGTCGGTAGAACGATGCATGATCGATCGGGTCGCCCTCGATGATGGCGAGATACTGCTCGATGGCACCCTCATTGTCGCCCTGGGCGGCAAGCGCAAGGGCGAGTGAACGACGCGCCTCGAGGTTCTCTGGGTCGTCGACGACCATCGCTTCCAGATCTGCGGAAGCCCCCTCGAAGTCCCCGGACTCATAGGCGTTCTGTGCCTCGCCAAGGGATACAGGGACATCTTCAGTAGCGTCGTCTGCGTCTCCGCACGCGACGATGAACAGGGAGATGAGCAGCACAAAAAGAACGAGCATGATACGGGCACGTGTCTTCTTGTGCAGGTCACTCTTTGTAGGTGTCGACATTATGGCCTCATTTTGATTGTAGGCACGCCAGTACAGTATATCTACGCACGAGCACGACGGCAAGAGAAAAACAGTGTTCTAGCAGGTATTTTTAGACGCCTTAAGAAAGTTCGTTCAGCCGAGCACAAGTGTTCAAACGAGGCAGCTTGCTCGCGAAATCAGCATCATGTTTTGTCGTGTCAGGCTGCGGCAGCCGCAGTACCTCTACCATGCACCAGCAGAAATCATGCCCGAGGGAAGAATGGGTTGATTCGACGCTCGCGCGCAATAGTCGTGTCCGGCCCGTGACCAGGGTGAACGATGGTGTCTCCCGGCAGCAGCGCTATCTTCTCGATAATCGAACGTCTAAGCACGCGCGCATCTCCGCCTGGAAAGTCAGTGCGCCCTACGCTGCCTGCAAAAACAGTGTCTCCAGCGAAGAGATGACCGTGACCGTACAGGCATATGCAACCCGGCGTGTGACCCGGCGTGTGCAGCACGCTCAACTCGACCGTTCCGGCGGAGACGATATCCCCTGAATGGAGCAACCGATCCGCGGCCTCCGTATGGTGCATGATGCCGAACTGCGCGCCGCCGGAACCCTTGGGGGTGGTGATCGCATCCGCGTCGGCCTCGTGAACATACAGCGGCGCACCTGATGCGGCTCGCAATGCGGTCGCAGCTCCGAGATGATCGAAATGCCCATGCGTGAGCACGATCGCGGCTATCTCTCGTGAACCGAGTTCGGCTGCGAGACGTGCGTAGTCGCCTGCCGGGTCCACCACCACTAACGGTCCGGTAGCCCCGTCGGACACGATCCAGCAGTTGGTGTCCAGCTCACCGAGCGTGAGACGGACGACGTCGATATCCGGGCTCACTCCGCAGCTCCTTGCTTTCGTGAGGCGTCGCCGGGAAGCAGCCTCTTGGCCTCGAAGACGCCCTTGATCGCACGAACCTCATTGAGTACGACTTGGAGCTGATCCATGTTACCCAGCTCGAAGAGGAAACGCATGGTCGAGATGCCGTCACGACTCGTGAGGATCGATGCCGATAGGATGTTCACCCCAGCCTCCGCCATGGTGGACGAGACCTCCTGCAGCAAACGCATTCGGTCCAGCGCTTCGATCACGATCTCGACCTGATAGGTCGACTCGGAGCCTCGATCCCAATCAACATCGATAATCCGTTCAGGCGATCGTAGGAGCTCAACAGCATTGGGACAGTCACGACGATGCACAGACACTCCACGCCCACGGGTTACAAAGCCGACGATCTCATCGCCTGGCACAGGATTACAGCACCGTGCAAGCCGAACGAGCACGTCGTCGATACCCTTGACCTTGACGCCACCGGTGGGTTTCCGTCGCTTGCCGCGCGGAGGGGTCATGGGCTTATCGAAGGTGAGCTCATCTGCAGGCTTCTCCTGCTTGGGCACCTCGATGGACATATGCTTGAGCAGACGAGTTGCTACGTGCTTGGGCGATATCTTGCCCGAGCCAATGCCCGCGATCATGTCGTCGTCCGAGACATAGTTCATCTCTTTGGCAACGGCGTTGAGTGCGCGACAGGCCGCCGATGAGCTCAGACCAAGCCCGTGCTTACGCATGACCTTGCCCAGCTCATCCCTACCACGCACCATGTCGTCCTCGCGACTCTCCTTGGAGAAGTGAGCGCGGATCTTTGAGCGAGCTCGGCTCGTCTTGACGATATTGAGCCAATCGCGTGAGGGCGACGAGCCCTTGTTCGTCATGATTTCGACGCGATCCCCCATCTCCAGTTCGTAGCCCAGAGGGACGATCGAACCGTTCGCCTTGGC
>DFBG01000006.1:0-44960 GCA_002367305.1 Actinobacteria bacterium UBA3086
ACGGTCTTTGGTGAGCTGGATGGAATCGCCCCCGGTTGGACCCAGAGTGAGGTCAGGAGACTCCTGGGGGCATTCTTGTTTGTTGGCAATGACGTTGAGAAGAAGGTCTCTGTGCTGTCCGGCGGAGAGAAGTGCCGACTCGCGCTCGCCAAGATGCTGGTGGAGCCCGCACCGTTCATGTGCCTCGATGAGCCGACCAACCACTTGGACATCGAGTCCAGTGACATTCTGGAGAAGGCTCTCATCGGCTTCGATGGGACGATCGCCCTTATCACGCACGACAGACACCTGATTCGATCCGTCGCGAACAAGATCATTGACGTACGCGACGGCCATGCGACCGTCTATGACGGCGACTACGACTACTACCTGTGGAAACGCGAGCAGATGGCAGCCGGCAGTGCCGCTTCAGGTGCCCCGAAGAAGTCGGCAAAGCCCAGTGGGGGAGAAGCGACTTCGTCTGGCGGTCAACAGGAGAAGCCAAAGCCGGTGCGCAAATCCAGTGGGCCCAAGACCAAAGAGCAGAAGCGCGCCGAGGCAGAAGCGCGCAGTAGAGCGAGCGGCTCAACAGGCGGCGGTGGGCGTAAACGTTTGGCCCAGGTCGAGAAGGAGATGGCTGTCGCCCAGAAGCGACACGATGAGATCGTCGAGGCCATGGCGGAGCCGACCATCTACGACGACCAAGACGCATTTCAGGCGCTCATGGCCGAGTACACCCAACTCAAGAAGGCGCTGCAACAGCTTGAGGATGAATGGGTGAAACTGGGAGACGAAATAGAGAAATCCGAAAGAAATAGTTTGTAACAATATTTACAATCTCTCCTCCTTCTGCCTAATATTCAATATTCGCGTTCTTGGCGACGACTGAAACAGTCGTTGCAGGAAGTAGGGGCGCGGATGTCGAACAAGGTCTTATCGGCTGGCTTGTAACACAGAGTTACAAGCCACAGAGGATCGTCGGCATGAGGGGGTTCTGTGGATAGCAGTGCGACCCAAAGCGTACTTTTCGTTGCTGGTCTGATCACGGCCGGTGTGGGATTCATCGCAATCGTCTTCGCACTCAATGCACTGCTCTCTCCTCGCAATCCCACTCCTGAGAAAGAAGAACCCTTTGAGTGCGGTATGCCGCAGGCCGGTGCACCCAACGTGGCTGTGCGCTTGCGCTTCGCCACCGTCGCCATGCTGTTCGTGCTCTTCGACGCCGAAGCGATCCTGCTGTTCGCAGTGGTCCCGGCTCTTCATGGTTCGTGGATCGCAGTCGCCGAGGTGGGTGCGTTCACTGCGTTCCTGACGCTCGGTCTCGTGTACGCCTGGCGTAAGGGGGCCCTTCAGTGGCGTTGGTAGACAAGCTCGGTGCTGCGCTTGACAGCAGTGGCGGCGGCATCATCCTCACCACGGTCGACTCTCTTGCCGACTGGGCTCGCGGCAAGTCACTCTGGTCCATGCCCATGGGCACTGCGTGCTGCGCCATGGAGCTCATCGCCGGCTCGTTCTCCAAGTTCGACTTCGATCGACACGGAACGTTTCCGCGGCCCGATCCGCGTCATGTCGACGTCATGATCGTCGCCGGCACCATCACCCGAAAGATGGCTCCCGCCGTCAAGAGGATCTATGAGCAGATGGCCGAGCCAAAATGGGTCATCGCCATGGGCAACTGTGCGGTGTCCGGTGGCATCTTCTACTACGATTCGTACTCGGTGATCCGCGGGGTCGATGAGATCCTGCCTGTGGATGTCTATATTGCCGGGTGTCCTCCTCGTCCGGAGTCCATGCAGGATGCGGTATTCCAGTTGCGCGAGAAGATTGCAACGGAGTCGATCGCACCTGGCAAGAAGCGTGAGGTTGAGTTCTCGCTTCCCATGCCCGGCGCCGGGGTTCGCGGCGGTGACGCTGAGTGAAGATCAACGAGCTCCGCGAGCACCTCTGCGCGCAGTACCCTGATCTCTGTCCGCTCTTCTCCATAGAATTCGGCGACGGAGTGCTCCTCGTTGAGTGCGGTCAGCTCCTGGGCGCGGCAAGCGACCTGAGAGACCTCGGTTTCGACCGCTTGGGTATGGTGACCGCGGTCGATCGTGGAGAGACCTTTGAGATGGTGTATCGGCTCACCTCACGGAGTATGTCGGCAGGCATCTTTCTCAAGTGTGAAGTTCCCCGCGACAATCCCGTCATTCAGTCCCTGACCTCCCTCTGGCCGGCTGCGAACTGGCACGAGCGCGAGGTCTACGACATGTTCGGCATCGAGTTCGAGGGACATCCGGACATGCGTCGGATACTGCTTCCGCCCGAGTGGGAAGGCTACCCACTGCGCAAGGACTATGAGGATGAACGCATCATCCATCGACCGGATTACATCTGATGCTGGGGAGGTGGATGCTGTGACGCTCAAGATAACTGAACGTACCAAGAAGATTGCTACCGACGGGACACCCGTCGACGAGCTTGTGGTCAATGTGGGACCGTCGCACCCTTCGACCCATGGTGTGTGTCGTGTGATCACGCACGTGGACGGCGAGATCGTGACCAAGGCCGAGCCCGTCATCGGGTACCTGCATCGTGGTGTCGAGAAGATCGCCGAGAACCGCACCTATCTGCAGGTCGTGCCGCTTACAGACAGACTCGACTACGTGGGCTCCATGTACACCAACTGGGCGTATAGCCGCTCAGTGGAGCGTCTCGCCGGCATTCGGGTCCCGGAGCGTGCAGAGTACCTGCGCGTGATCACCTGCGAGATGCAACGCATGGCAAGTCATATGATGTCGCTCGGTTCGACCTCTGGTGACTCAGGTGCCACGACGGCGTTCATCTACTCGTTCGACATCCGCGAGCGGGTCATCGAGTTCTTCGAGGATCTATGCGGCTCACGGCTCACCTATAACTATGTACGTCCCGGTGGCGTGAGCATGGAGGTTCCGGACGGATGGTTCGACGACATCCTTGCCTGGCTGCCCATTGCTCGTCAGTCGCTCTCAGAGCTCGATCGTCTCTTCTTTGGCAATCACATCGCGCGTGGCCGACTCAAGGGCATCGGGGTTCTGTCGGCAGAGGATGCGGTGTCCTGGGGCGCGTCCGGCCCCGTGGCTCGCGGATCCGGTGTGAACTGGGACTTGCGCAAGCACGATACCTACTCTGTCTATCCTCGCTTTGATTTTGATGTGCCCATCGGCTCCAACGGTGATGCGTACGATCGCGCACGCTGCCGTCTGTTCGAGGTCTACGAGTCCATGCGCATCATTGAGCAGGCTATCGAGCAGATAGAGCCCGGCCCCATCAAGGCCGACGGTATTCCTCGCCTGATCGCCCCGCGACCGGGAGATGCGTACGATCACATCGAGTCCGCGCGCGGATCACTGGGCGTGTATCTCGTTTCCGATGGGAGTCCGCGCCCGTATCGCATGAAGGTGCGTTCTCCCGCTTTCTGCAACCTTGCGTTGCTACCGATGCTCGCTGAGGGTCATACGTTGTCCGACCTGGTCATCGTGCTCGGTTCATTAGACCCGGTGTTCGGGGAGGTCGACCGATGACGGGATATGTCGGCGGATTGGTATTTGGACTGTCCGGAGGGATGGTCATAGCACTCGCAGCCCTTTTCGGGGTGTGGTGGGAGCGCAAGGTCGCAGGTCGCATACAGATGCGCCTCGGCCCGACAGAGATTGGTCCGGCAGGTGTGTTCCAGGCGCTTGCCGATACCATCAAGCTCCTACTCAAAGAGGACATCACGCCGCGGCAGGCGGACAAGAAACTGTTCCGTGTCGCGCCGTTCTTGGTATTCACGCCCATCGCGATGTCGCTTGTGGTGATTCCGTTCGCCAATGGATGGGCGCCGCTCGACACGTCGGTGGGCATGTTGTTCTACCTGGCGGTTCCTGCGGTGTCGGTCATCGGCATTCTGATCGCTGGGTTCTCGTCGGGAAACACCTACGCCACGCTGGGCGGTATCCGTGGCGCGGCACAGATGATCTCGTATGAGTTGCCGCGCACACTGTCCGTGCTTGCCATAGCGATTCTGGCAGGCACTCTTGCGCCGGTCGAGGTCATGGCACGGTACGAGTGGTGGTGGTTCCCGGTGTCGCTGCTGGGGTTCATCGTCTTCTTCATCTCATCTGTAGCTGAGCTCAATCGCGCCCCGTTCAACATCCCTGAGGCCGATAGTGAACTTGTGGCTGGCTACTTTGCCGACTACTCGGGCATTCGATGGGCCATCTTCATGATGTCTGAGTACGGAGGCATCGTTGCGACATCGTACTTTGGCGCGGCGATCTTCCTTGGAGGTTCCCAGGGCATCGGTGGTGTGCTGGGTGTCCTGCTCATATTCCTCAAGGCGATCCTGCTCATTACGGTGATCATCTGGGTCGGTTGGACGTTCCCCCGGTTTCGTTCCGACCAATTGCTCACTCTCGCGTGGAAGGTGCTGACGCCCATGGCGCTCGTACAGATCGTGATCGTGGGGGTGATCATTCCGTGGCTGTGAGGTCGAATGACGGATCGGGTGCGCCTCCTAACGGTCACATCGGTGCCCTTGAACATGAGTCAGATTCGGTGCTGTTGCACATCAACGTCTCCGACGAGGACCGCGGTGGGGTCGGTGGATTCGTGGACTCCTGGAAGTCCGTGTTCGCTGGCATGAAGATCACTGCGGTGAGAGCAATGGGCCCGACAAAGACCGTGCAGTACCCGCACGAGAAGTACGCTGTCTCGCCTCGCTGGCGCGGTGCCCTTGCGCTCAAAGGTGTTCTTGGGCGAGATGAGATACCCATCATCCGCGATGAGTCGCCGGTATACAACGCCGTGATACGGGATCTCTATGACAGGGAGCGGTTGCCTCCGTGCGTGGGAAACTGTCCCGCCAACGTGGATGCTCGTGGTCAGAACTACTACTTGGCCGAAGGTATGACCGCTGAGGCGTATGAACTGGTCCGTGAGCGCAACATCATGCCCGGAGTGCTCGGTCGCATCTGTCATCACCCCTGCGAAAGTGCGTGCCGTCGCAACTACTACGACGAGCCCATGGCGATCAGGCCACTCCACAGGTTCGCTTACGAGGAGTACGCCGATGTACGCGAGGAGCGCGTGAAAGTCTTTGAGCAGACGCGCGATCAACAGGTCGCCGTGATCGGCTCCGGGCCCTCAGGACTCGCAGCGGCTTTCGATCTCATGGCGCTCGGCTACCGGGTTGTCGTGTACGAGAAGGAGCGTGCTCCTGGAGGCGCGTTGTTCTCCGGTGTTCCATCGTACCGACTCCCTCGTGACGTTCTTTCCACAGAGATCAACGGTCTCGTGGATATGGGTCTCGATCTCAGGGTGGGTATCGAGATCGGGAAAGACGTGCCCATCGATCATCTTCTGGGCGAGTTCGATGCGGTCCTCATTGCCGGCGGACTTCAGACGAGCAGGATCATTCCGGTACCCGGTCACGACGCCGACGGTGTGCGGGGTGCCTTGGACTTCCTCAAGGACGCCAACTGGAAGGGCGATGCCGGCGTCAAGGGCAAGCGTGTTCTGGTCATCGGAGGCGGCAACGTCGCGGTCGATGTGGCGCGCTGTGCGCTGAGGACCGGCGCCACCGAGGTGAGACTCGCCTGCCTCGAGGGTGACGACGAGATGCCCTGTCACCCCTGGGAGATCGAAGAAGCGGTCGACGAAGGTGTCATCGCCATGTGCTCGATGGGCCCGCATGAGGTCCTGACCACCGACGGTGTCGTCAGCGGTATGAAGATGCGCGAGTGCCTCTCGGTGTTCGATGAGATGGGTCGTTTCGCGCCCAACTACGGCGAGGATTACGCTGAGGTCGAGTGTGAGACCGTCGTGTTCGCCACGGGCACCGCTCCTGTGCTGCATGATCTCGTTGCCGGGTCGGATCTGGTGCTCAACGAGCGGGGAATCCTTCCGGTTGACGGAACGCTCTTCACCACCGTCATGCCCAACGTGTTCGCGTGCGGCGAGGTCGTGACAGGACCTGGTTCGGCCATCGGCTCCATTGCCACCGGCCATGAGGCTGCCACGTCCATTCATCGATATCTGTCTGGAGCGAGCCTCTCGGAGAATCGTACGGATCGGCCGGTTCCCGTTTACGAGAACTACCAGCCGGCGAGGTTGGATGGTGTCGAGGAGTCGCGCAAGCGGGTCAAGATGCCCATGGCTCGTCCGGAGGATCGCCGGAAGGACTTCCGACAGGTGGAGACCGGATTCACCCATCTGGAGGCAGTCAACGAGGCTGCACGATGTCTCCGCTGCCAGTCCGAGGTCTGCGTCGGCTGCACCTTCTGCGCGCGCACGTGTCCTGACTATGCGATTCAGGTTCAGCGCGTTGACGACCCCGGCCAGCGCGCCATCACTCGATACGACCTCGATCTCTCCAAATGTTCCTTCTGCGGCTTGTGTGCGGAGCAATGTCCGACGAACGCGCTCACCCACACGGGTCAGTACGAGCTTAGCTTCTTCCATCGCGATCTCATGGTGTTCGATCACGATGAGATGCTCCGCGATTGTGGCGGAACGCGAGCTACCGGTGCGGACGCTCATACCCAAGCCGATGCAGAGGAGGCCTCGTGAGCTTCGATGGACCGTTCATGATCCAGCTCGCCCTCGGAGTTGTCGCGCTGCTAACCGCGTTGGCCGTGGTCGCGGTGCGAGAGATCACCCGGATGGCCGTCGCGCTGGGAGTGTTCTTACTCTCGGTCGCAGGTCTGTTCCTGTTCTACGGCGCGAGTTTCCTCGCCGCAGCTGAGGTGTTCGTGTACGTCGGCGGCGTGCTCGTTCTCATGCTGTTCGCCATCATGCTCGTGCAGCGCACCGATGCGGGACGCGCAGCGCTGGAGAGTAGGCACGATATCGGGTCGGCTTCAGTCGCCATCGGCCTCTTTGTGATGCTCACGGTCGCACTTCGGGGTGTCTCCAATCGATTCCAAGGCTCACCTGCGGGATCTTCAGTGCCTGAGCTTGCCGATGTGCTCATGGGTTCTCGTCTCGTTCAGTACGAGATGGCCGGCCTGCTTCTGTTGGTAGCTCTCGTGGCCGTGATCGTGATCGCGGGAGGTGACGAGCAATGATGGGTGTTCTCGTTTCCGTCGCGGTGTTCTGTATTGGCGTATACGGAGTGCTCACGCGCCGAGATATCGTGGGTGTGCTCGCCTCGGTAGAGGTGATGCTCGCCGGCGCGATGCTCGCACTCGTGGCCATCGCTTCCAGTGCAGACTCGGCCACCGGCGTTCGCCCGCTCGCCGAGTCCATCGAGGCCGTCGGCCTGCTTCTTCTGGTTATTGCGGCTTCAGAGGCGGCCGTCGGACTGGCGCTTCTCGTGTCGGTCGCTCGCAGACGCGGCGTGACCCGAATCGATGAACTTCAGGAGGTGAAGGGCTGAGATGACATGGCTCATCGACAACGCATGGATCGCTGTGGCGCTGCCCTTCATTCTGGTCGTCCCCACATGGTTCGCGGGTCGTCTCAACAAGACGCTCGCTCCGGTCATGGCAGCTATCGGCCCGCTCGTGCTCATGGCTGCGGGCTTCTCGGCCATATTCAGCAACGGTGAAGGAGATCCCTCCGGCGGTTCCATCTCATGGATCCCGGGAGCGACCGACATCCACGCGGGCTGGATGCTCGACGGACTGACCGCAGTCATGTTCGCTGTGGTGGGTGTGATCGCTCTCATGGTCGTCGTGTTCTCCATTGGCTACATGCATGGCGATAAAGGCTGGGCACGGTACTTCATGCTGCTGTCGCTCTTCACCGGATCCATGTCGCTGCTCGTGGCCGCCGACAGCATCCTCATACTCTTCGTAGGCTGGGAACTCGTGGGAGCGTGCTCGTACCTTCTCATCGGATTCTGGTTCGAGAAGCCATCTGCGGCTGCCGCCGCGGTCAAGGCGTTCATGGTCACACGCATAGGCGACGCCGGACTTCTGTTGGGCCTCGCACTGCTCATGCGTGAGGTGGGGAGTTTCGGTTTCACCGAAGTCTTCGCTGCGGTTGAGACGATCCCGTCGGGAACAGTCACGGCCATCGCTCTGCTGCTGTTCGTTGGCGCCGCGGGCAAATCCGCGCAGTTCCCGCTGCATATATGGTTGCCGGACGCCATGGAGGGTCCGACACCGGTCTCAGCGCTCATTCACGCCGCCACAATGGTTGCTGCCGGTGTGTTCCTGATTGCTCGCATGTGGCCGGTGTTCGAGGCTTCCGAGACGGCGCTCGTGGTCGTGCTCTCAATTGGCGCATTCACCGCTCTGGCGTCGGCGAGCATCGCGCTCGTTCAGAGAGATATCAAGAAGGTCCTTGCGTACTCAACGATCTCTCAACTGGGCTTCATGTTTGCCGCCCTCGGTGCGGGTGCGTGGGGAATCGCGATGTTCCACCTGGTCACTCATGCGGCATTCAAGGCGCTTCTGTTCCTGGGATCCGGCAGTGTCATCCACGGTTCCGGTACCCAGGACATGCACGAGATGGGCGGACTCAGGCACTCCATGCCCATCACGGCGACCACATGGCTCTTGGGTGCCGGCGCGCTTGCAGGCGTACCTCCGCTGGCGGGCTTCTTCAGTAAGGACGAAGTGCTCCACGCGGTGTTCGGAGCTTCCCCTGTCGCGGGAGTCATGCTTGCAGTTGCGAGTCTCATGACCGCGTTCTATATCACTCGCGCTACGAAACTCACCTTCTTTGGAGCGTATAGGGGAGATGGCCATCCGCATGAAGGCGGTCTCTCCATGACCGGTCCGCTGATGGTGCTGGGACTCGGCGCCGTCGGGTTGGGATTCTTTGGCCACGGTATCGCCGAGGTTCTGGGTGAGCACGCCGAATCACTCGATCCGGTGACCGCCATCGTATCCACCGCGATCGCTCTCATCGGGATCGCGTCGGCATGGTGGATCTACCGCGAGGACGTTGTGGCGGACCTGCGACTTCAGTCACGTGTGGGTCGCATCTGGGACGCTGCAGCATCCGGTTATGGCGCCGACGCTGTTGCTGAACGAGGGTTCATTCGTCCGGTCATGTCCGGTTCTCGAGCGCTCTACGAGCGTTTCGAGCGATCCGTCGTGGATGGTGCAGCAGAGGGTTTCGCTCGTGCTGTGAACGGACTCGGACGCATTCTGTCATTGCTGCAGAACGGAGATGGTCAGTGGTACGGGGCAATGCTGGGGGCCGGCGTGGTCATCATGCTGGCTGTCGTGTGGTCGTACGACTCGATAAATCTATGGGCTGCGAACGTCTCGTCATGGATGGGTTGGTGATCGCGCGATGAGCCTTCACCTACTCGTTCTCATACCTCTCCTCGGCGCAATCGTTCTCGGATGCATGCGTTCTGCGTCGATAGAGCGCGCGCGTGTCGTGAGTCTCCTGTTCACGTTGTCGGCCCTAGGTGTGTTCCTCACCACCTTGGGCTCGGGGGCTTTCGACGGGGGAGAGCTGGTGGCGCCTTCGGCGGCACTGGGCGAACTCACCTCCTATCGTTTGGCGATGGACGGACTGTCGGCACCGTTCGTGGCGCTCACGGTCGTCCTCGGGATCATCGCGGTCCTCAGTTCCTGGCGAATCTCGGACAGGCCTGCCGCGCATCACGCGTTGCTGCTCGCTCTGCAAGCAGCGGTGACCGGCGTGTTCCTGGCGCAGGATGTGATCCTCTTCTACGTGTTCTGGGAGGCTGTCCTCATTCCGATGTTCTTCCTCATCGGCGTATGGGGTCATGAGGATCGCAGGCATGCTGCACTCAAGTTCTTCATCTACACATTCGCAGGTAGCGCTCTTATGCTCATCGGCATTCTGCTCGCCGTGTACTCCACGGGTGAGACGAGCATGGCTGGCGTGGTCACGGGATTCCAGGCGATGCGCGAGTACTACGCCAACTCTGGCGTAGCACTCCCGGTGAGTCCCACTCTCGTCTTCTGGCTGATCATGATCGGTCTGCTGGTCAAGGTGCCAGCCGTACCGGTGCACACGTGGCTGCCCGATGCGCACGTTGAGGCACCCACTGCAGGTTCTGTCATGTTGGCGGGTGTGCTGCTCAAGATGGGTGGCTACGGGATGATCCGGTTGGGTATCCCGCTGGCACCCGATGTGTTTGCAGATGCCCGAGTCATCTTCGCCATCCTCGGTATCGCAGGCGTCGTCTATGGCGCGATCATGGCTTTGAGCCAGTCGGACTTGAAGCGACTGGTCGCTTACTCCTCAGTCGCGCACATGGGCTTCTCGCTCATCGCACTGTCCACAGGGACGTTGAACGGGCAGATAGCCGCTGTTCTCATCATGGTCAGCCACGGTGTCGTGTCGGCACTCATGTTCTTCTTGGTCGGCGAGCTCTACGATCGTACGCATACACGAGAGATCGATCGGTTCTCCGGCATGGCTCGACTCATGCCGGCATGGGGAACCGTGTTCACATTCGGTGCGCTCGCCAGCTTGGGATTGCCCGGTCTGTCAGGCTTCCCTGGTGAGTTCATGGCGATAGTGGAGGGTTTCAACGACCTCGGATGGTGGATGCTCATCGTGTTATTGGGTGTGATCCTCGGAGGAGCGTACAACCTTCGTGCAGTCTTCGCGGTCGGCCACGGACCCGCCGCAAGCGAGTGGGCCGGTGTCTCCGATCTGGACGGGCGTGCGATTCTGGTCGCTCTGGTCCTCGCCGTTCTCATCGTGATCCTGGGCGTGTGGCCCCGTGCGGTCATAGACGTGGCCACACCCGCTCTATCGATGATTCTGAAAGGGGGTGCGTGACATGCCTGAGCCGATCATGAGCCCCTCGTTGACGCTCGCTCTTCCAGTGATCCTGGCCGTACTCGGTGGCGCAGCGTGCCTGCTGTTCGATGCATTCGCGCGTCCTCGCACCGCCGTTGCGGCAAGTGCTCTGGGGCTGACAGCTGGCGCGATTGCGGCCGGTGTGGTCGTTGTGGACGGTCTTGTGAACGAGATTGCGTTTCTGGACATCGCCTATGACATGTTCGTGGTGGGCGGCGGGTTCTCGTTCCTGCATTTCGTCATACTCGCCATTGGCGCGATCATCCTCTGGGCAGCACTTCCTGTCTTATCCGAGACCTCACGAGGTCCGGGGCAGGCCGCACTGCTGGCTTTCACCGCTGCCGCCTCGGTTCTCCTGCTGGGCGCACTCGACATCCTCACCGTGCTCCTGGCCTTTGAGATCATCGCCATCACGGGGTACGCACTGGTCGCTGCCGGGGGATCCGGAGCCGCCGATGAAGCGGCCATCAAGTACCTCGTGCAGGGCGCGCTAGCCGCTGCTATGTTCGTCATGGGTCTGGCGATCATGTTCGGTCTGTATGGCGGCGTAACGGACGTTCGCATTCTCTCATCGTTCCTGCAGCAGGAGAGTTCGGAGCCTGCGTTGGCCGCCATGGTCCTTCTGTTCGCCGCTTTCATATTCAAACTGGGCGGGTTCCCGTTCCACTCATGGGCACCTGATGCCTACGAGACGATTCGGCCTGAGGTAGGCGCGTTCGTTGCCACTGCGCCCAAGGTCAGTGCGATGAGTGCACTCTTCATGATCTTCTTCCGTTCTTTCTCTCTGGACGGTCTGCCGCTCGACGCTCTGTTCGGGGCCGGGGCGCTGGGGGAGCGAATGGTATGGCTCGTTGCTGCGGTAGCTGCCATGTCGATCGTGTTCGGTAACACTGCGGCCCTGCGTCAGAGTTCCTACACGCGAATGCTCGCCTATTCCGGTATCGCGCAGGTCGGCTATGCCGTGTCCGCCATGGTCCTGTCCGGCCGCGCTATGTTCCACTCGGTCTTCATGATGGTCGCGTACGCCATCGCTGCAGCCGGTGCGTTCCTAGTCGCCGCCGCCGTGTATCGATACCGGTCGGACTGGGACGGGAGTATCCGTGGACTAGCCGGAATCGGGCGTGAGAGACCGCTCCTGGGCTTTTCGCTCGCGGTTCTGATGTTCTCTCTCACCGGTATCCCCATGACGGCTGGATTCATGGGCAAGTATCTGGTCTTCGCCGCACTCGCAGTCAACGGATGGACGTGGCTTGCAATACTCGGTGCCATTGGTTCCGCAGTGTCGTTCGGATACTACGGGTCGGTGTTGCGGTGGGCGTTCTTCGAGGATGCACCTGCCGACGAGACCGCCGAGATGCCCCAGGACTCAACACTGGAATCGCCATGCAACGCACTCACGTGGGGGGCGACCGTCTTTGTAGCGTTGACGCTGCTCATTGGGTGTCAGCCGCTGCTCATGTCGCTCGATATCGCAGCTCGGCTTCTGGATCTCGGCTTCGGCGCCTAAGACGCGACCAGCGGCGAGAGGAAAATACTCACAGATACTTGCATCAAATATTGAGCGGGTGTATTCTACATGCATGAGTTGCACGTAAGTGCAACCCCTTACCCCTGAGCCTCAAGGTGCCGGCCTTGGGGCTCCCCCATTTTCTGTGGCACTTTCAGGCATATACCCCTCTTTGCGTCTCGGTATTATTGTGTCGCTCCTGTCTGGATGAGGGGCATGAATTGCCGATGAACCGCATATTGTGCCGTTCATCCAATCGAGATGCGTCGGGCATTAAGGGCACGCATTCACTAACCGATACTTCAGGGGACATGATTATTTCTGAGGAGCAGGTCAGACTCGCCGTCAGATACCTGCAGACGCCAGACGCAAAGTGCGCAGATCTCCAAGGCTGCAGCGCGGTCTCCATCCCTCCCGAGCTCCTCGACAGGGTCAAGGCTGAACTTGACTCGACGCCTGAGACTCGACAGGACAGGGTTGACCATGCGCGCACCATGCTTGACGGTCATACTCCCTCGTCTCGTGAGGTGGCCGACAAGATGATCGGGCGTATAGTCTCCGATTCGCTCCGCTAGAGCCTCCCACTGCCCGGTGGCTCTGGTGTCGAGACGCGCACTCATCCATAATCAACGATGTTCCCGCGACCGCTCGTACGCCGAACGGAGCTCGACATGAATCCGAAACCCCTTCGTGGTTTGATCAGTTTCTTCATGAATCTCCTGATTCTGCTCGCGATCGCTCTGACCGTGAAGGTCGTGATCGTGTTCTTTGGCGCGATCTCATCGCTTGATTGGGTCGACGCGATCGTGACCATTACCGATCTTGTGACACTGCCGCTGGGCGTTGATTCCATTGCTACTCCCTATGGGGGCGTGTTCGACGTGGACGCCGCCATTACCGTCGGTTGTCTGCTGTTGGCTGAGTGGGGACTCAGCGCGGTGCGCAATAGGGCATAGACTCATCAGGGTTTCGCATCTAGGAGGAGGAGCACGTGGCCTACACCCGTGAGCGTCTTGGAGAACTGCTGATCGCAGAGGGCCTGATCACCAGCGAGACACTTGATGACGTGCTTCAGCTGCAGGCGAAACATGGCGGCAAGGTGGGGGAGATCCTTGTTCGTGAGCTTATCCTCACTGAGGACCAGATCGCTCATGCGCTCGCTGGCCAGAAGGATCTCGACTACATCAACCTCACGGTCTATCCTGTCGATCGTGCGGCAGTCGCTGTCGTTCCGGAGAGATTCGCGCGGAGTCGAACCGTGCTGCCCGTCGCCTTCGACGGTGATTCTCGGATCATCCTGGCAATGGCGGATCCGCTGGATGTCGAGGCTATGGATGATGTTGAAGTGCTCTCAAATCGGACCGTGACCCCTGTGGTCGCCGGACGATCGCAGATCCAGCTCGCCATAGACAAGTACATCTCATCGGCTGATGCATTCCAGGAGGTCGTCGATTCAGTCGCGGATGCCGTAGAGGAGTCCGAGGAGCTGCAGACTGACGATGTGCCTGTGGTTCGACTCGTGAATCAGATCATTCGTGAGGCTGTACACGACCTGGCGAGCGACATCCACATCGAGCCACAGTTGCGCGGTGTTCGGGTCCGATATCGCGTCGACGGTGTTATGCAAGATATCATGGAGCTTCCCACCGCTGCCAAGGCGGGCGTATTGAGCCGTCTCAAGATCATGGGTGAACTCGACATCGCAGAACGTCGTCGACCGCAGGACGGCCGTATCGCCCTACGCGTGGACGACAAACCTGTCGATTTGCGAATCGCAACATTGCCCACTCCACACGGTGAGAGCGTGGTCATACGCATACTCAACTCAGAGTTGACGTTCCACTCACTGGACGACATCGGGTTGTCGCGGCAGCACGTTGAGGCCATAGGCGCGATGTTGGAAAGGCCCTATGGAGCGATCCTCATCTCAGGTCCCACTGGTTCAGGAAAGTCCACCACTCTCTATGCCGCGTTGCGTGAGCTCAACGACGAGACCCGCAAGATCATCACGATCGAAGATCCCATCGAGTATCAGATGGCCGGATTGACCCAGATGGCTGCCAACACCCGCATAGGGCTCACGTTCGCCAGTGGTTTGCGAACGATTCTGCGAAGTGACCCGGATATCGTCATGGTCGGCGAGATACGTGATCCGGAGACGGCGGAGATTGCAGTGAGAGCTGCACTGACCGGTCATCTGGTTCTGTCGTCGATCCATACCAACGATGCTCCATCGGCGTTGACCAGGCTCGTTGACATGGACGTTCCGCCGTACGTCACGAGTTCGGCCCTGGTCGGCGTGATCGCACAACGTCTGGTCCGCAAGTTGTGCCCCGAGTGCAAGATTCCGCTCGCCATGTCGACCCAGGCGCTGGTGGCCGCAGGATTCTCAGAAGAGGTCGCAAAGGACCTCACGGTCTATGGACCGGGCGGGTGCGACGCATGCCATAACTCCGGTTATCGCGGTCGGATCGGGATGTTCGAGATCATGCCCATGGACGACGATCTCTCTCACGCTTTCCTGGCGAAGGCACCGGCTGAGGAGCTGAGGACGATTGCCCTCGAAGCGGGCATGCGCTCGCTTCGGGATGACGCTCTCGGCAAGGTCGCCGATGGTGTAACGAGTCTTGCTGAAGTCAATCGGGTGGTGATCTGAGTGTCACGTGAGCCTCGAGCCATAGTACTGGTCCTCGACAGTGTCGGAGCAGGCGAGATGCCTGATGCTGGTGACTACGGTGATGTCGGCAGCAACACCCTCAGCAATACCGCACAGGCGGTGGGTGGTCTCGCACTGCCCAACCTGGGCGCCATGGGGTTGGGAAATATCACGGAGATCCTGGGCGTGGCCCGTAACCAGGAACCGCGTGCATCTTGGGGCAAGAATGCGGAATACTCTGCGGGCAAGGACACCACCACGGGGCATTGGGAGATGATGGGGCTTCAGCTAACCACTGCCTTTCCCACGTACCCTGACGGGTTCCCCGCGCAAGTAATGGATCGCTTCAGTGAGCTCACGGGATTGGGCTGGCTGGGAAACTACCCGGCTAGCGGCACGGTCATAATTCAGGACCTTGGCGACGAGCATGTAGCGACCGGCAAGCCCATCATCTATACCAGCGGCGACTCGGTGTTTCAGATCGCAGCTCACGAGGATGTCATTCCTGTGGACGAGCTCTACCGGCTGTGTGCGATTGCACGCGAGGAAGTGTGCGTCGGCGATCATGCGGTGGGACGCATCATCGCCCGGCCCTTCGTCGGCCCCGATGAGACCGGCGCGTACGTCCGCACGCACCGTCGACGCGATTTTGCAGTTGCACCGTTCGAGCCCACCGTGCTCGATCGTCTGCAGGAGGCCGGAATCACCAGCTACGGCATCGGCAAGATCGGCGAGATCTTCGCATGGCGCGGCATCTGTGAGTCTCCTCATTCCGAGAACAACATGCACGGATTCGACAATCTCCTGAAGCGTATCAACGATGAGTCCGACAACGGGTTCGTCTTCGCCAATCTGGTGGATTTCGACATGATCTGGGGCCATCGCAACGACGTCCAGGGTTACGCGCGTGGCCTTGAGGAGGTCGATGCCCGCATTCCCGAGCTTCTCGACGCAATGATCCCTGGCGACCTGTTCATCCTCACCGCTGATCACGGGTGCGATCCGACTACCCAGTCCACTGACCACAGTCGAGAGTTCACGCCTCTGATCGCATATGTGAAGGGCGTTCCGCGCGGAGTCGGGCTTGGCACGCGCGAGACCTTCTCCGACATCGGCGAGACGGTTCTGGACTTCTATGGCATACCCGGTGTCTGTGGACGGGGGACTTCGTTCCTCGCGGAGGTGTGTCACGCGTGAGTGACCTGACGTTTGAGGAACTGCTCGAGATCAAGCGCGACGGTCATACGTATACAGCTGCGCAGATCGATCGCATCGTCCTTGGATACGCTGACGGCGAGATGCCTGAGTACCAGATGTCGGCGTGGCTCATGGCGGCGTATATCAACGGCCTCAATGCCGACGAGACCGTGTGGCTCACCGACGCCATGGTCCGTTCCGGCCGCACGATCGATCTGAGCTCCATTCCCGGTATCAAGGTGGATAAGCACTCCACCGGCGGGGTCGCGGATACAACCACGCTTGTTCTTGCCCCGCTTGTGGCTGCGTGCGGAGTTCCCGTGGCGAAGATGAGCGGTCGTGGGCTTGGGCATACTGGAGGCACACTCGACAAACTCGAGTCGATTCCGGGCTTTCGTATCCAGTTGGAGCCCGAGGATTTTCTTGCGCAGGTGCGCGACATAGGCGTTGCCGTTATGGCGCAATCTCCCGATATCGATCCCGCCGACAAGATGATGTACGCGCTTCGGGACGTGACAGCGACCGTCCCCAGTATTCCGCTCATCGTCGGCTCTATCATCTCCAAGAAGATCGCCGGTGGCGCCGACGCGATCGTTCTCGACGTCAAGGTGGGCTCCGGAGCGTTCATGAAGACCGAGGAGCAAGCGCGCACACTCGCGTCCGAACTGACAAGAGTGGGTCGCGCGCTGGGCCGTGATGTGGTCTGCATCATGAGTGACATGGACCAGCCGCTGGGTATGGCCGTGGGCAACTCACTCGAGGTCATCGAAGCGATTGAAACGCTTCGGGGCGAGGGTCCCGCTGCTCTCACTGAGCTCTGTTACACCTTCGGTTCGCGCATGCTCACCTTGGGCGGAGTCGCGACCGACGACAACATAGCGCGCGGCATGCTGAAGGAGGCGATCGAGACGGGTGCGGGTCTTGCGGTCTTTGAGCGTTGGATCGAGGCGCAGGGGGGCAATCCGCAGGTTGCGCGTGATACCTCTCTGCTTCCTCTTTCACCGTACTCGCGCGATGTCACCGTAGGGCATGAGGGTTACATCTCCGGATTCGACACTGAGGGCGTGGGCCGGGCTGCGATGCTTCTGGGGGCGGGTCGTGCCACCAAGGACGATGACATCGATCTCGGCGCGGGACTCATGCTCCACGTTCGCGTCGGCGATCGTGTACATGTGGACACTCCGCTGGCGACTCTCTACGCGGCCAACGAGCGGTTGCTGGACGCGGGCGAAGAGCGGCTCATGTCAGCATTCCGTGTCAGCGTCACGTCGGTCGTCGCTCCACCGCTGTTCCACGAACTCTGATTCAGGGGAGGGCGCATACATCGTGCAGATCGTGGTCGGCCATGCCAATCCGGACTTCGATGCCTATGCGTCGACCGTGGCTGCCACAAAGCTGTACGCAGGCGCCCGTGGAGTCTTCCTGGGCACACAGAACGCAAACGTGCGTGCCTTTCATAACCTCCATCAGGAGTTTTTTGATTTCGTCGATCTCAGGCGTTTGGACAGCGGTGAAGTCGACCGGTTGATCATGGTGGACACGCGCGATCCGGCGCGAATCGGTGAGATGGGTCCTGTGGCGCTGGATGAGGACGTCGATCTAGTGGTCTACGACCATCATCCCCGAGCGGTCGGAGATGTCCAACGGGGGGAGGATCACAGCGCCGATGTGGGCGCCACGACCTCGATCCTCGTCCACGAGATACATAGGCGTGGGATCGTTCTGACTCAGCTGGAATCCACCTTGTTCCTTCTGGGCATCCATGAGGACACAGGTTCACTCACGTATCCCGGAGCCACCGCATACGATGCCGAGGCCGCGGCATTGCTCATGGGCAACGGCGCCGATATGGAGGTCCTGAACCAGTTCCTCAGTCGCACGCTCACACCGGAACAAGAACTTCTTCTAGATCAACTCACCGACACGCTCGAGGTCTGGGATGTGAACGGTCAGGGGGTCGCTGTCGGTGTGGCAGAGGCGGACAGCTACGTGGACTCCGCAAGCGTTCTCACGCACTACATCGTCGAGGACATGGGATATCGGGTGGCTATCGCCATCGTGCGAATGGGTGAGCGCGTTCAGGTTGTGGCCCGCAGTCGCATGCACGAGGTCGATGTCGGCACCGTAATGGGACGAATGGGCGGGGGAGGGCACGCTCAAGCCGCGTCAGCCGCCTTCAAAGGCACAGGCGTGCGCGAGGTCCTGGAACTTCTCAAGGACGCTCTGCAGGCCGAGGTTCGATCGCCGCTGCTGGCTCACGACATTGCCTCATTCCCGGTTCGCACCATCTCGCCCAACACGACTATGCAGGAGGCGGGTGAACTCATGGCTCGCTGGGGTCATGGCGGGCTACCCATCTTGGACGATGAGCGTCTTGCTGGTCTTGTCACGCGCAAGGATGTCGACAAGGCCATGCGCCACGATCTGGGTCACGCCCCCGTCAAAGGCTTCATGGCGCGCGACGTGATCACTCTCTCGCCGGACGCTGACCTGCTCGATCTCGAACGACTTCTGGCCGAGGAGGGGATCGGTCGCATCCCCATCGTGGAGGATCACGCGATCGTCGGTATTGTGACGCGCAAGGACCTCTTGCGAGCTCAGCACGGCAGCGGCTATCTGGACAGACGCGGTCCGCGGGTTCGAGAGGACTCCCGTCAGCGACTTCTCCACTCGATAGAGACGCTGCTTCCGCGCGACGTCGTCGATACCCTTCATGCGTTGGGTAGGCTGGCGGCTGACCAGGGCCTCCGCGCGCACGTGGTCGGCGGATTCGTGCGCGACATGCTGTTGGAGAGGCGCAATCTCGATATCGACATCGTGGTCGAAGGCGACGGCATCGCGTTCGCACAGAGCGCGGCCGAGGCACTGGAAGGTCGCGTGAAGATCCATCGTCGGTTCGGAACGGCGGTACTCGTGTTGTCTCGGACCCTTCATGTCGACGTTACGAGCGCTCGATCCGAATACTACACTCGGCCCGGCGCGCTGCCCACGGTGGAGCGATCGAGTCTGAGGCAGGATCTGTTCCGTCGCGACTTCTCTATCAATGCCATGGCCGCATGCCTCAACCCTGACTGTTTCGGAGCCGTTGCGGATCCGTTCGGCGGTCTTCGCGACTTGGGCCGAGGCACCCTCCGCGTGCTTCATTCACTCTCCTTTGTTGAGGACCCGACGCGCGTGCTGCGCGCCGCTCGTTTTGAAAAGCGGTACGGCTTCGACATGGATCGTTCGTCGGTGGACCTCTGCGTGCGGGCGATCGAAATGAACATGCTTGGCGAGGTCAGCGGTGCACGGATCCGTGAGGAGATCCTTGACATCATCGACGAGGACAGCGCCTCGGACATCCTTGCGCGACTGGGAGAGTTGGGTGCACTCGAGGCGATCATGCCTGAGGGATCCGACACCGATGCGGCGGTCATAGCGGTGCGTGAGGCGTTGCGTATGCACGCTGAGTTGGACACCGAGTTCCCTCGTCGGCCACGCAAACGGGTGACACTCATTGCCGCACTCTGTGCCGGTGCGGGTGAGGCCGAGTGCGAGCATTGGCTCAAGCGTATGAGGTTCGGGCGCGAGTACGGTCAACCGGCGCTGGCGGTCGCTGCGTATCGAGCGAGGACCAGGAGACAGTTGGCCGACGGAAGAGGGATGCGGGACAGCAGGCTGCATCACCTGCTCTCATCGGTTCCGGACGAGGCCCTAATCGTTCTACTGGCAATCGCGCAGGAGCCGGCACGTTCGCGAGTCGAGCGCTATATCACGGTCTTGTCACACGTGGAGCTCGAGGTGAACGGTAATGATCTCGTTGCTTTGGGATTGGAGCCCTCCGAGGTCTTCTCGGCTATACTCGATCAAGCACTCGATGCGCGCCTCGACGGCCGCGCCGTCGGTAGAGATGCCGAACTCGCCTATCTGGGCAAGCTCGCCTCGCGACGGAAACCACAGGAATAGAACAGGATCGTTTCTGCCATGGACCAAGATCTGATCATCAAGGCGATCGCTTTCGCCGTACTCGTTCCGTCGATCGTGTTCCATGAGGTCGCTCATGGGTACGTCGCGAATATGTTGGGCGACAACACTGCCAAGGAACGCGGGCGACTCTCGCTCAATCCACTCAAGCATGTGGACCCCTTCGGCACGATTCTTCTGCCCATGATCATGGTCGCGATGTTCGGCTTTGGCTTTGGGTATGCCAAGCCGGTTCCGATCGATCCTCGCAAGTTCCGCCCTCGGGCTGTTCGCAAGACCGATGACGGCAGTGCGATCTACGCCATGCCGACCATGGAGAGCCGAGGAGACACGTATCGACGTGGCATGTTCCTCACGGGAATTGCGGGACCTATTACCAACCTTGCGCTTGCCGCCGTCGCCGGTGTGCTGTTTCGGGTGCTGTTGGCCACGGGTCTGCCGTATCAGAATGTCGTCGCGGACTACACGGCTCTCGGACTGTTCTACTTGGCGTACGTGAACCTGGTGCTCATGGCGTTCAACCTGATTCCCTTGCCGCCACTGGATGGATCCCGGATCCTGCCGCTGTTCCTGAGTGACAAGGCGCTCATGACCTATCACAAGGTGGAGCGGTACGGTTTCTTGATCCTGTTCGGGATACTCTACTTGGCGCCGCGTGTCTTGGGATTCGATCCCTTCAACGCGTATTTCGCGGTCACGGTCGATCCTCTGATGAGGTTGTTCGTCGGCCAATGATCTCATCGTTCGTGTCGGCACGGTGCGGTATCATACGAACGTTCGCACGACAGTACTGACAATGTTGATGCACGCGACACGAGGGGACCTGCCACGCATGGGCAAGAAGCGCATTCTGACTGGGTATCGACCAACCGGCCGACTGACCTTGGGACACTGGTTCGGCAATCTCATGAACATGCGCGAGCTGCAGGAGGAGTACGAGGCGTACTATTTCGTCGCCGACTGGCATGCACTCACCTCTGACTGGCAGGATACGTCGGCCATTCGTCGCTACACCGAGGAGATGGTGCTCGACTGGATCGCGGCAGGCATCGATCCGGCCAAAGCGACCATCTATCGACAGTCCGATGTGCCTGAGGTCGCTGAGCTCACCATGTATCTCTCAATGGTCACTCCCATGGCGTGGCTTGAGCGTGTTCCCAGCTACAAGGAGCAGCGCGAGCAGATCACCGAGAAGGACCTGGGCAACCTGGGATTCTTCATCTATCCGCTCATGCAGGCGGCTGACATCACCATCGTCAAGGGCGACATCGTCCCTGTCGGCGAGGACCAGCTGCCACATCTGGAGCTCACCCGTGAGGTCGTGCGTCGCTTCAACAACGCCTACGGTGACCTGCTGCCTGAGCCCGATGCAGTCATAGCCAAGCAGGGTGCTCGCGTTCCCGGTACGGACGGTCGCAAGATGTCCAAGTCCTATGGCAACGCGATCTACCTTTCCGAGACCGCCGAGGAGACCGCCAAGAAGGTCATGAGTATGATGACCGACCCGGCTCGCAAGAGAAAAGACGATCCGGGCGATCCCGACATCTGCCCGCTTCACGAGATCCACAAGCTCGTCGGCGACCCCGACGTGATCGCAGAGTTCGATTCGTGCTGCCGTGCAGGCTCGTGCGGGTGCGTCATGCACAAGCGCAAGCTCGTCGAGGATCTCAACGGCTATCTGGCCGAGTTCCGCGCCCGTCGCGCAGAGTTGGCGGCTGATCCCTCTGCCGCGTGGAAGGTGCTGGAGGAGGGCGCACAGCGCGTTCGTCCTGCGGTTGAGGAGCTTATGGGCGAGGTTCGTCGGTCAATGCACGTAGACGCCGGCTAGGGCCTCCATGTCGTATCGCATCAAGACAGATGTGTTCGAGGGTCCGTTCGATCTTCTGTTGCATCTGGTGTCGCGCCAAAAGCTCGATGTGAACGCCATTTCCATCACGGATGTGGCGGATCAGTACTTGGAGCACATCGAAAACATGCGCGAACTCGACCTCGATGTCGCAAGTGACTTCCTTCTTCTGGCGGCCACCTTGCTCGAGATCAAAGCTTCCAGTTTGCTGCCCAAAGAAGAGCAGTACTTTGGCGATGAGCTCGATGATCTCTCACCTCAGGAGGCTCGCGATCTTCTCATCGCGCGCCTGCTGGCGTACAAGCAGTTCAAGAATGTGGCGGCAGAACTCTCCGCGCGCATGGAATCCGTTGGTCGCATGCATCCTCGTCAGGCGGGTATCGAGCAGCAGTTCCTGGGTCTCATGCCGGACTATCTCGAGGGCACCACACTTCGCGGGCTCGCGGTTGTGTGTGCAGATCTCATGCACAAGCGCGCGGTGTTCCTTCTGGAGGCCGAGCACGTGGCATCTATGCCCATCAGCCTTGAGAAGCACGCTGAGAGCGTAGCGAGGACCCTCAGGAATGAGGGAACGATCAGTTTCCATGCCCTGCTCGGTGACGATCCTGATCCCGAGCTGATAGTGGTCACGTTCCTCGCCATTCTCGAACTCTACAAGCGCGGACTCGCCACCCTTCAGCAGGATGAGATCTTCCAGGACATCGTGCTCACCAGCAGAACTCCCGATGATGAGGATATGGAGTGAGATCGTGACTGTTTCCGTACAACTCAAAGGTGCCATTGAGGCGCTGCTCTTTGTGTCGGATGAGCCCGTGTCCATCGCGCGTATCGCACGAGTGTTGGAAAAGGATGAGAAGTCAGTGAGCGCCGCTCTCAGGCAGATCGCTGATGACTATGTGGCTGCTGAGCGTGGCTTCCAGCTGCGCGAGGTGGCTGGTGGCTGGCGATTCTATACACATCCGGCGCACCACGATCTCATTGAGCAGTACGTGCTCTCGTGGGATACCCGCAAGCTCTCGCAGGCGGCACTCGAGGCTCTTGCGGTTGTCGCATACCACCAGCCCGTCACGCGTCAGGGTATCAACGCGGTTCGTGGCGTCAACTCAGAGGGCGTGGTCTCATCGCTCGTGGAGAAATCACTCGTCCGTGAGGTGGGCAAGGACCGCAGTCAGGGTAACGCCATTCTCTACGGTACGACCCGCATGTTCCTGGAGAAGTTCGGTCTCAAGGACTTGGGCGAGCTACCTCCGCTGGAAGAGTTCGCACCCGATCCCGATGTTGAGAACGCGATCAAGCAGCGCTTGCACAGTGTTGGCGACGAGAGCGCAACGCAGGATGATGACGTCGAGGAGATCGACTGAGCCGATGGTCACAGCTAGTGAGCAGGGGGCGCACGGGGAGCGGATAGTCCCCATGCGTCTTCAGAAGTTTCTCGCGCGTGCCGGAGTCGCCTCGCGTCGCGGCTCCGAGGATCTCATGACCGCCGGCCGCGTTGCGGTGAACGGCGAGATCGTCACCGAGCTCGGTTCCAAGGTGGACCCGCGCGTGGATGTAGTCACGGTTGACGGTGCCGCAGTGGAGTTGGCAGATGGCCCCGTCTATCTTGTGCTCAACAAGCCAGCGGGCTATCTGACGACCATGGCCGACCCGCAGGGTAGGCCCACCGTTGCCGACATCGTGCCCCGTGAGCCGGCTGGCCTGTTCCCGGTCGGTCGGCTGGACAAGGATACTACCGGCGTTCTCCTCTTCATGACCGACGGCGATCTGGCCCACCGACTTCTGCATCCCAAGTATCACGTGGAAAAGCGGTACATCGCCACCGTCGAGGGCGCGCCTTCTGATGGGAATCTCAAGCGTCTCGCCCGTGGCATTGAACTGGACGATGGCCCCACCAAGCCAGCTCGCATTCGGCGACTCGCCCAGAGCTCTTTGGGCACGTCTGTTGAGATCGTGATCAGCGAGGGTCGCAAACGGCAGGTCAAGCGTATGTTCCTCGCCATCGGTCATCCCGTGGTTGTTCTGCATAGGGCTTCGTTCGGGCCGGTGGAGTTGGGTGATCTGGCGGAGGGGCTCACTCGTCCTCTCACAGGACGGGAGCTTGAGTCGCTCAAGGCAGCATCGGTCGGTGGCAAATGAGCCTCGTGTTTCTCACCGGCGCTGCGCGGAGCGGCAAGTCGGCCGCAGCGCTATCGCTCGCGCTTCGATCTGAGACTCCAGTGACGGTGATCGTGTTCGGTCGCGGTGATGACCCTGAGATGCGGGATCGCATCGCTCGGCATCAGGCGGATCGCCCTGCGGGTTGGCGCACTGTTGAGGCCCACGATGATGAAGCGCTGCTCACCGCTATAGAGTCTGACGACTGCATCCTGTTCGACTGTTTGGGCACGTTCGTGGGGTCCGTTATGGAGTCCGAGATCACAGAACTGGGTGTAGCGGACGCTTTCGAGGCGGATGTTGTGCCACGGGGTCTCGAAATTCGTGTCGAGGCACGTGTCGATAGGGCGATCGCGTCGCTTTTGGACCGCACGGGGCGCACGATCGTGGTCTCCAACGAAGTCGGATCCGGTGTCGTTCCCGCTACGTGGAGTGGTCGGTTGTTTCGGGATATCGTCGGCAGGGCGAATCGCCGATTGGCGAGCGAAGCCGCTGCGGCGTATCTAGTGACCTGCGGCCGGTGTCAGGATCTGGGAGTACTACCTGAGGTCGATGATCTGTCGTGGCCTCAGGACATCTTGTGAACGAGAGCAACGGGCAATAGAGCCCATACCGAATGGAGACCGTGTGACTTACGAAGATACACTTGCAGACGTTATCGCTGATATTCGCGTTCCCGCGCCAGAGTTCCGGGCCCTCGCTTACGACCGGCTGGATCAGCTCACCAAGCCGGTCAAGAGTCTTGGTCGATTGGAGGAGATCGCTTGTCGGGTCTCTCTTGTGCAGCAGGACGTGAGGCCCAGTGTCGGGCGCAAGGCCATCATTCTCGCGGCTGCAGATCACGGTGTGGTCGCCGAAGGCGTATCTCCGTTCCCGCAAGAAGTGACCTGGCAGATGGTTGCCAACTTTGCATCCGGTGGAGCTGCCATCAATCACCTCGCTGCATCCGTGGGTGCGGATCTGCACCTGGTCGATGTTGGAGTAGTGGATGACACTTCATGTCTTGAGGGCGTGCGGCAGGACAAGGTGCGCTCCGGTACGGCCAATATGACAAAGGGTCCGGCCATGACGCGAGAGGAAGCAGCACAGGCGATCCTCGTCGGCGTGGAAATGACCCGCGAACTCGTTGCTGATGGGGTCAATCTGATCGCTATCGGCGAGATGGGTATCGGCAACACGACGGCCTCTGCAGCCATGGCTTCCATGCTGTGCCGCCTGTTCCCCGCTGCGGTGATCGGGCGCGGGACAGGCCTCGACGATGAGGGAATGCAGCGCAAGGCGCAGGCCATTGCCAAGGCGGTTGAAGTCAACGACATCGATCCCGACGACCCGCTGGGCCTGCTTTCAGCCGTTGGTGGTCTCGAGATGGCGACGATGGTCGGGGTGGTCCTGGGTGCTGCAGAGCAGAGGGTGTGCGTTATCACCGACGGTTTCATCTCCACAGTGGCCACACTGACGGCCGTGAGACTCTGCCCAGCTGCCTTGGATTACGTTCTTCCGTCGCATAGATCGGTTGAGCCTGGTCATACCGTGGTTCTGGACGAACTCGGACTCGATCCGATCTTGGAGTTGGACATGCGACTGGGCGAAGGGACGGGAGCTGCACTCGCCATGGGAATCGTCGATGCGGCGTGTCGCATGATGTCTGGTATGGCGACATTCGCAGAAGCCGGAGTCTCCGGGGAGGACGACTCGTAAATGCGCGCGTTCCTAGGTGACATGACTCGAGCGATCACGCTGCTCACGATCCTGCCGACGAGGTATCCCTCGTCGGACGGTGAGGGCACAGACCGTACCGCCGCGTTCTTCCCGGTTGTCGGCCTGCTGGTGGGCACGGTCACCGTGCTGGCGCTCGCCGCAGTGAACTCGCTTGAGCATGTGATCTCGGACGAGATGCTATTCGATCGTCTCGCGCCGATGCTCGCGCCCATGGTACTGGTCCTATGGGCGGCTATGACACGCCTGCTTCACTGGGATGGCCTTGCGGATGTCGGAGATGCCTGGTGGGGCGGTCATACTGCAGAGCGTCGCTTGGAGATCATGAGGGACTCTCGGGTTGGTGCGTTTGGCGCGGCGACCATCGTGATGATCTCGTTGATTCAGGTAGCTTCCATCACGACCATTCTCGAGAACGCTTCGGCTGTCGGTTGGTCGTTGTTTGCGGTCCCTGTACTCGGCAGGCTCTCCGCCACCTTCGCCGCCTGGCTGGGAAAGCCAGCCCGATCCGATGGCTTGGGTCTCTCGGTGATGCGACGCCCTGATCTGTTGGGCCTCATTGTCGTCATACTGGCTCTCGCTGTGGGGCTGGGGCCTTTGGTCGCTCTCTTGGGCACCAAGGGACTTGCTGTGGCGATTGTCGGCCTGATACTGGCGCCGGTTGTCCCGCATCTCGTCTCCATGAGATTCGGCGGCGTGACAGGCGATGTCATGGGAGCCAGCGTGCTGATCACAGAGACCCTGATCCTGTTCACGGCGGCTGTGGTGGGAGTTGTCTGAGATGGATGAGAGACGAATTCTGCTCGTACGTCATCCCGAGACCGAGGCGAACGTGAACGGTCGATTCGTTGGTCGCGGTGATGTTCCATACACGGTTCGTGGCGAGCGACAGGCGCTTCTCGCGGTCGATGCCATCGCTGATTTCGAACCTGATGAGGTCTGGTCCAGCCCGTTGCGACGGGCGCATTACGTTGCTCGGAACGCAGCGACGCGTCTTGGTGTGGCGCATACGATAGATGAACGACTCAGCGAGCTGGATTTCGGTGAAGCCGAGGGGCTCACGTATGAGGAGACTCAGCAACGTGGCATTGCGTTCGAGTTCGGCGCTGAAGACGTCCCTGTAGCCCCTGGCGGCGAGTCGCGCCGCGACATCTTGATCAGGTCGGGTGCGGGCGTTGACGCGGCCTCAGAGCGAGCCCGACGTGTCGCTATCGTGACGCACGGCGGAGTGTTCCGCTCCGCGATGGTGCATCTGCTGCAGCTTCCCATCGACGCTATCTGGTCGTTTGATATCCGCAATGCGCAGTGCGCCGAGTTCCGTATCGTCGACGGGCACGCCATGTTGGAGCGTTTCTGGCAGGTGGGCTGAACCGGTCCTGCTCACTCGGTGTGCAGGTAGGGGGTTGAATCCTGCGCTCGTAAGGGCGACAATCCTCGGCAACCCGTTGAGACCCATATGGCGGGTACATCGAGGAGGACGACCATGGACTGGGACGCATTGATACGCTCGGAACTCGACCCCATGGTTCCCTACGCGCCGGGTCTGCGTGCCAGTGAAGTGCGCGAGCGTTCCGGCAAGGATGTCATCCTCAAACTCTCCAGCAACGAGCACCCATGCGGCCCGTTTCCCGCGGCAGTGCGCGCCATGGAGGCTGTACTCCACAGACTCAACCGTTATCCGGACGGGTCAGCTCATGCCTTGCGTGAGAAACTGTGCGCCACGCTCGATCTTGCCGAGGAGAATCTGGTCGTTTCCAACGGATCGAACGAGCTCATTCGCCTGATAGCCCAAGCGGTTCTGCGCCCGGATGACGAAGTCGTGTTCGCATGGCCTTCATTCGTGGTGTATCCCATGGTGACCCAGATGTTCGGCGCTGTTGCGGTGAAGGTACCGCTGACTGATGATGGCGTTCACGATCTGGATGCCATGCTTGCGGCGTGCAATGATCGCACGCGCCTGCTGTTCCTCTGTAGCCCCAACAATCCCACTGGCACCATCTACAGCCGTGATGCGTTCGAAGCGTTTCTGGCCAAGGTTCCAGAGCATGTTCTGGTGGTCGTTGACGAGGCATATTTCGAGTTCGTGTTCGACAACGACTATCCGGATGCCCTCGAATACTTTGACGGCGTGCGGCCGATCGCTGTGCTCCGCACGTTCTCCAAGGTCTACTCACTTGCAGGTCTTCGTATCGGCTACGGGGCATTGCCCGCGCCCCTGGCGCAGGCGGTCGACAAGATACGTGAGCCTTTCAACGTGAACACACCGGCGCAGATAGCTGCGTACTACTCGCTCCTCGACGAGCCCGAACTTGAGCGCCGTCGGCTAGAGAATCAAGAACAGAAGACATACCTCTATTCGTGCTTCGATCGGCTTGGGGTGGCGTATTACCGTTCACACACCAACTTCGTCTACTTCATGACGGAGAAGCCGGTCGAAGTTTTCGAGGCTCTGCTCGAAGAAGGCGTCATCGTTCGTGACTTCGGCACCGCTCCCGCGCTTCGTGTGGGAATTGGGACGCCAGAGGACACCGCGATCACTATCGCCGCATTCGAGTCCGTCGTCGCCCGGCTCGGCAGCATCTAGCAGCCCTTCTCGGCGGACGACGGGCACATCGTCGGATACGCACCACGAGAAGGAGACAGACAGATGCTCGTCAATATGCGAGACCATGCGTCTCGAGTAGAAATCGACCACACCTTCGTCGTTCAGGGTACGAGTTTGAGGTGGTCAGCGTGAGTCCCGCAGGATTCAATTCGATCACGATCGTGGGCGTCGGTCTCATCGGGGGATCGCTCGCTGCTGCGGTGCATGCACTTGATGGTGGTCCGCACGTTCGTGGAGTGGACGTCGATTCTGAAACGGTCCGTCGCGTGCTCGAACGGGGTTTCGCCGACGAGGCGCTCACTCCGGACGAGGCGGAGGCGGCCGGCTGGTTCTCCGGTCAGGACGACGAGCTGGTTGTTCTTGCAACTCCCGCATCGATTGCCGAGGAGTGGCTCGTCCGCCTCGGAGATGCCGGATTCGCAGGCACGGTCACCGATGTTGCCTCCACCAAACAGGGCGTTCTCGCGGCTGCACAGTCTGCATTGGGAACAGGCCGATTCGTGGGAGGTCATCCCATGGCCGGATCCGAGCGCAGCGGAATAGAGGCGGCATCCGTCGACCTGTTCCGAGGAGCCTACTACGTGCTCACACCTTCCGCGGACACGGACATGTCGGTCTTCCGCAAGATGCATCGTCTAGTCACTTCGATTGGAGCACGTGCGGTCACGGTCGATGCGGTGGCTCACGATGAGGCTGTGGCGGTGGTCTCCCACGTCCCGCACGTCGCAGCGGCTGCGCTCGTCGCCCTGGCAAAGGACCGTGCGGGGGAGAGCGATGAGCTGCTCAGACTCGCTGCAGGTGGATTCAAGGATACGACGCGGATCGCGGCGGGAAGTCCGGGTCTCTGGACCGGTATCCTGCTCGACAACGCCGATGCGGTCGCCAAGGGTCTTGATGATCTTGGGGCGATGCTCGGGCGGGTCTCTTCGGCGGTTCGTGAAAGGGATCCGGAGGTCATCAACGCGTGGCTCGCCGGTGCAGCCGAGGTCCGCTCAGGTCTGCCCGCACAGTGGGTGCCAGCCACCGAGCAGTTGAGTGAACTCACGATACCCGTCCACGACCGCTCAGGCGTCATCAGTGAGGTTGCGGCAATGGTCGGGCGCCATGGATGCAACATCGAGAGTATCGAGATCGACCACCGTTCAGAGGACAGCGCCGATCTCGTACTGGTCCTCACTGACGAGGGCGACCTGGACATGCTTCTGGCCGATCTGGGCCGCAGCGGGTACGAACCTCTACTGAAGGCTCTCGATTCCGGCGAAGGGGCATGATTCGATGAAATTCCATGCGCGTGCGGCATCGGGCCCACTCAAAGGAACGCTCCGTCTCCCTGGCGATAAGTCGATCTCGCATCGTGCAATTTTGTTTGCAGCGTTGAGTCAGGGCACGTCTCGGCTCACCGGCGTGCTCGACAGCGCTGACGTGCGCAGCACCTTGGGTGCGGTCGAGTTATTGGGTGCGAAGGTGGCTCATGGGAAGACTGAACATGGCCTGGACGTGACGATCGAGGGATGGGGAGACAGGGGACCGATCTCGCCTGCCTCGCCCATTGATTGCGGTAACAGCGGCACGACATCGCGGCTTCTGCTTGGTCTGCTTTCCGGGTGGGGAGTCACCGCTACACTCATAGGCGATGCCTCCTTGTCAGAGAGGCCCATGGCGCGTGTGACTGATCCTCTGACCGAGATGGGAGCCTCGTTCACCACCCGGGACGGCCGGTTGCCGGTGACGGTCAAGGGTGGAACGATCAGGCCCGGAACGCACGCGATTCCTGTCGCCTCCGCCCAGATCAAGACCGCACTACTTCTGGCGGGGCTTCGAGGTGTAGGACGTACCGTGGTCACCGAGCCAGCGCCCAGCAGAGACCACACCGAGACCATGCTTCCCGCGTACGGTGTTCCTGTGGGGCGAGACGCCGCGGCCCGGTCATGCTGGGTGGATGGACCGACAGTACCCACAGCGAGTGATTTCTCGGTCCCCGCGGACCCTTCTTCGGCTGCGTTCATGGTTATTGCCGCACTCATGGTGCCCGGCAGCGACATCGAGCTTCCTCATGTCGGCCTCAACTCGACACGTACGGGATTCATGCGCGTTCTTCACCGTATGGGTGCTGATATCCAAATTGATGTGAGCGCCGACCGTTCGCCTGAGCGTGTCGGCACTGTGAGGACTCGGTACACGCCGGACATGAAGTCCACCGTGATAGAGGCGCAGGAGGTTCCGTCTCTGATCGACGAGATTCCTGTTCTGGCAGTGGCTGCATCGCAGGCAACGGGCACCACGCGTTTTGAGAATGTTGGGGAGTTGCGCGTGAAGGAGTCCGATCGACTCCAGGCCGTGCACATGGGTCTGTCGGCGTTGGGTGTTGAGGTTCGCAGCGGTGTGGATTGGCTCGAGGTTGACGGCCCCGTGCGGCTTCAGGGCGCCAGCCTTGATTCTCTCGGCGATCATAGACTGGCCATGGCGTGGTCCATTGCGGCGCTGATCGCGTCGGATCCTATCGTGATCGAGCGGTTCGAAGCCGTTCAGGTCTCGTATCCCGGATTTGCGAATGACCTCGTATCCGTGGGCGTCTGAGTCAGGGACGCATGCTATGATTCTGACTACACAATATGCCTCTGACCTGCAGACTCCGTATCTTGGGATGGTTCAATGATCGTAGCTATCGACGGTCCTGCCGCATCGGGAAAATCAACGGTCGCCAAGGCTTTGGCGACTCGTATCGGCATGCACTACCTCGACACCGGCGCCATGTATCGCTCCATCGCGTTCGCGGCTCTTGAGCAGGGCGTGCCGCTTCATGACGAATCAGCCATGGGGGAGCTTGCGCGCGGGGTACGCATCGAATTCGCATACGCCGGAGACGCATCCATCGCCACGACCGTCCTGCTGGACGGGGTCGACATCACCGCCGAGATTCGTACGCCGCGTATAGATGAGGCGGTCAGTGCCGCTGCACGCACACCGGAGGTTCGGGCGGCCATGGTCGATCGACAGCGTGAGATCGCCAGTTGCACCGATACGGTCATGGAGGGTCGCGACATCGGTACGGTCGTGTTCCCTCACGCCGAAGTCAAGGTATTCCTGACCGCCTCTGCGGATGAGCGAGCTCGTCGTCGGCACTCGGAGCTTGCTGAGCACGGAGACGATACGGCTGCGGACCGTGTGCGCGAGGGTATGGAGCGTCGTGACCTCGCTGACAGTTCGCGCAAGACTGCGCCACTCAAACCTGCGGATGACGCGATCCGCCTCGATACCACCGGGATGAGCGTCGACGACGTAGTCGATACGATCGCAACCTATGTCGCTGATGCCCGATGAAGCCGCTCTATCGCGCGATCTGGCTGGTGGCGCAGGTCACCCTCCGCTTCATCTATCCCGTCAGGTGGCGTCACCGCGATCGTATTCCTTCAGGGCGTGTCATTCTCGCCGGCAATCACATCTCCTATATGGACCCGATCGTTATCGCGCTGGGTCTGCGCTTTCCCGTGCACTTCATGGGTAAGGTCGAACTCTTCGAGGGTCATCCTGTCGTCGCGTGGATGCTTCCTCGCGTGCACGCGTTCCCTGTACGCAGGGGCGCTGCGGACCGCGAGGCAATCGCTCGGGCGACAGAGTTGTTGCAGCAAGATAAGGCCGTCGGTATCTTCCCCGAGGGCACCCGTAATCAGGATGGCACTGCGCAACCTCAGGATGGAGCGGCATTTTTGGGCTTGCGTAACGACTCACCCATAGTGCCGGTCGGCATCGCTGGCACGGACGCCATCAAGCGCGAAGGGTCCAAGCGTATTCATTTCCCGCGGATCACGCTCGTGTTCGGTGAGCCAGTCGTTCCAGCGGACTATGAGGGCAAGCGACGGGATCGTATGCAAGCGATGACGTCGGATATCATGGAGCGGATCGCTTCTGCGTGTGAAGAGGCCGAGAGGAGCTAGTTCCTATGCGTGTCGAGGTCGCGCGTCATGCAGGCGTCTGCTACGGAGTGGAGCGTGCACTCAAACTCGCCCAAGAGGCATCCGAGCAGGGAGTGGACGTTCACTCCCTGGGACCGCTGATCCATAACCCACAGGCCGTCGCAGAGCTTCGGGATAAGGGCGTCGAGGTCGCCGCGTCACTCGATCAGGTCGACAGCGGCATCCTCGTCATTCGGTCGCATGGCGTTGACCCTGAGATCATCCATGAGGCCGTGGACAAAGGTCTCGATGTGGTCGATGCGACATGTCCTTTCGTCTCTGCCGCACATGCGTGTGCCGAGGAGCTCGCCAACGGCGGCTATAGCGTCGTCATCGTCGGTGAGGAAGATCATCCCGAGGTCGAGGGAATCCTCGCGCATGCAGGCAGGTCCGCTCTCATCGTGCAGTCTGCCGATGACCTTCCCGCCAAGATCTCCGCCCGCAAGATCGGGGTTGTGGTGCAGACCACTCAGTCCTTGTCCCGCCTCGAAGAGGTGGTCAACGCACTGCTCCCACGCGTTACGGAACTCAGGGTCTGCAATACGATCTGTAGCGCGACAGCCAAGCGCCAGCTCAGTGCCGAGGTGCTCGCGCGCAAGGTCGACGCAGTGGTCGTTGTCGGTGGACACAACTCGGGCAACACCACGCGTCTTGCGGAGATCTGTCGTGCGGTCAATCCGCACGTCCATCACGTTGAGACCGCGGCCGAAGTCGAGGCCTCGTGGTTCGACGGCTTGGAAAGCGTGGGAGTCACTGCGGGCGCGTCGACACCGCATGCCCAGATGGCTGGCGTCATCGAGGCGATCAGAGGGATGAACTGATCGTGGAATCACATCAGTCCTACGGTTCTGATTCGCATGCCGTCACGGGAGGTCTTGTCGCGGACGTGCTGAAAGATGGACCCGCCTACGCCGCCGGAATACGGGTGGGTGACACCGTTCTCGCCGTGGACGATCATGCCGTGAGCGACATCATCGACTGGCGATGGTACACGGCCGACAATGAGGCGGTCGTCTCGCTTCGTTCGTCGGCAGGCGAGTTGCGCGATGTCTCTCTCCATCGTGAACCGCAGGAGATGTGGGGAATCGACTTCGAGGACGTGCTCTTCGATGGCGTTCGTGAGTGCGTCAACTCCTGCGCTTTCTGCTTCATGACGCAACTGCCGCGTGGGATGAGGTCGGCGCTGTATGTTCGAGATGATGATTTCCGGCTTTCGTTCCTTCAGGGCAACTTCGTCACACTCACCAACCTGAGTGATGATGATACTGAGCGCATCATTGAACAGAGACTCTCTCCGCTGCATGTCTCACTGCATGCAGTCGATCCCGACGTGCGGGCAGAGCTCATCGGCAGGTCTGCAGATCTCGGCCTCAAGAGGCTCGAACAACTTCTGGACCACGGAATAGACGTGCACGTTCAAATAGTCGCTGTTCCGGGTGTCAATGACGGCCAGGTCCTGGAGCGATCGTTGCGTTGGCTCGCCGAGCGCGAAGGCATCGAGTCGGTGGGCATCGTTCCGCTCGGCTACACCGGGCATCAAACCAAGTTCACGTCGTCGTATGAGGGGTCCGCCACGGCCGCGGCACTCTTGGATGAGATAGAGCCATGGCAGCATGCGTATCGCGAGCGGGATGGTATCGATCGTGTTTACGCTGCGGATGAGTTCTATCTCAATGCCGGGCGTCCTGTTCCCGAGTGGGCTCGCTATGACGGGTTTCCGCAGTACGAGAACGGCATCGGCATGGTGCGTGCGTTCATCGATGAGTTCGCGGCGGCGATGTCGACCGAGGACGATGAAACACATGATTCGGCGAAACAAGGTCAGGCGAATCTCGTGTTCGTTTCGGGAACCCTGTTCGCACCGGTTCTGCAGCAGTCCCTGTCCGGTCTCGATCAGGGCGTCGGCACGCGAGTCCTTCCGGTTTCCAATGTGTTCTTCGGAGGGAATGTCAGTGTGACGGGATTGCTCACAGGCCGTGACATCATCGGTGCCATTCGTGACGATTCCGCCGATGCGGTATATCTCGTGCCGGACGTCATTTTCAACGCCGACGAACTCACACTCGATGGCATGACCGCAGAGGAAATCGCGAGAGAGTCGGCTGTACACGTACGCGTGGTATCCTGTAGCGCTACAGGTGCGGCGCAGGCTCTTCTCGGCCGCTAATTATTCGACTCGAAGAACCGGTGAGATCATGGCACTTCCAATCGTAGCGGTGGTCGGTCGCCCCAATGTGGGCAAGTCCACCCTCGTCAATCGCATAGCACAGACTTCCGACGCGATCGTCCACGAGATGCGTGGTGTGACGCGAGATCGCAGTTATCACCAGGCGGACTGGAACGGCCGCGAGTTCATCCTGATCGATACCGGTGGTATCGAGACTGGTAGCGAGGATGACTTCCAGGCATCCATCACCCAGCAGGCGATCACCGCTGCGCGTGAGGCCGATCTGATCATCGTGCTCGTCGACGGCAAGACTGGCGTGATGACCGCCGATGAAGAGGTTGCGAGACTCCTTCAGCGCACCGCGACGCCGGTGTTCCTCGTGGTCAACAAGATGGACACTCCTAATGTTGATGACGCTATCCATGAGTTCTGGGCACTCGGGCTCGGTCAGCCGTACGGCGTATCCGCAACCCATGGCCACGGTACCGGCGATCTGCTGGATGCACTTGTTGCTGCGTTGCCCGCAGAAGCGCATCCGGAAGATGAGGGTGACAGGATCGATGTGGCCATCATCGGCAAACCCAATGCGGGCAAGTCCTCGTTGCTGAACAAGATGTCACGCACCGAGAGGGCCATTGTGAGTGACGTTGCCGGAACCACCCGCGACTCGCTCGATACGGTCGTGCGACGTGGAGAACGCGAGTATCGTCTGATCGATACGGCTGGTTTGCGTCGTAAGGCCAATATCGACGCGTCTGTCGAGTACTACGGCTTCGTGCGTGCGATGCGCGCGATCGATAGGGCCGAGATCGCGCTGCTCGTCATCGATTCGACCTCGGGCGTGACTGATCAGGATCAACGCGTCGCGCGATTCGCTGCGGAACGTGGGTGCGGTCTCATCCTCGTCCTCAACAAGTGGGACCTCATGGATGATGATGAGAAGCGCGAAGTGTTGCTGGACCAAGTGGAGAACAAGCTCGGTTTCATAAAGTACGCGCCAATGGTGCGTTTGAGCGCGCTGACTGGAAAGCGCGTCGAGCGACTCTATACCACGATCGACAAGGTCTATGCTGCATACACGCAGAACATCACCACAAGTGCCCTCAACCGTCTTCTCACTGAGATGCGCGACTTCGGTCACACTGTCTCAAAGGGGAACATGACGCTTCGCGTCAACTACATGACGCAGACCCGGGTCAAGCCTCCGGGATTCACCTTCTTCGCGAATCACCCTCGCTTGGCAGACGACAACTTCAAACGTTATGTGGAGAACCGCATGAGAGATGCTTTCGATCTCACCGGAACTCCCATCGTTCTGAAGTTCCGTCAGAAGGATTGATCCGCCCATGTTGACGGTTCGAATCGTTGCGGCACTCGTGGCTGCCTATGCGCTGGGCGGTATTCCCTTCGCCCTCATCATCTCGAGAAGGCACGGTATCGATATACGCGAGCATGGGTCCGGCAATACCGGGGCCACCAATGTGCTGCGTGTGCTCGGTACTCGTGCGGGGGTCACGGTGCTCATCCTCGACCTCCTGAAGGGGACGGCCGCCGTAGGTCTGGCTTCGCTTCTGCATCCCCTGGTGCTCGGCCACGATGCTCACGATTGGGTCATGCTCGGTGCAGCTATGCTCGCTGTGATAGGTCACACGTTCTCGCCGTACATGGGATTCCGAGGCGGCAAAGGCGTCGCAACTGCCGCCGGAACGCTTCTGCCCATCGCTCCCAGTGCGTGGTTCATCCTTCTACTCTTGTTTGTTCTCGTGGTCTATATCAGTCGGATGGTGTCACTGGGCTCGGTACTCATCGCTTTGCTGTTTCCCATGCTATGTCTGTTGCTCTACTCGGACAGACCCGCTCTTGTGTGGTTTTCTCTATTTGCTGCCACTCTCGTGATCTGGCGTCACAGGACGAATATCGTGCGCATCATTCGGGGAGAAGAAGCTAAGATAGGCGAGGGTCAGTCTGACAATGAAGATTCGGAGGCGAGCAATGAACAACATACGCGCTAGCGTCATCGGAGCTGGTTCATGGGGCACGGCAGTGGCTGTTCTGCTCGGTACCAAAGGCCTCCCTACAACTCTCTGGGCACGATCCGATGAGGTCGCCCAAGGAATCCAACAGGATCGCCGCAATCCTCGTTATCTCAAAGACGTCGAACTCCCGGCATCAGTGTGGGCGACGACTGATCTCGAAGAGGCGGTCGCCGGTGCTGATGTGATCGTCGTAGCCACACCGAGTCAAGGTGTTCGCGACATTGCTGAGAGGTTCGCCCCCTTCCGCAAGGCTGGAGTCCCGGTCGTGAGCTTGGCAAAGGGGCTTGAGCGGGGCAGCCTCCTCCGTATGACAGAGGTTCTCGCAGAAGTCACCGGCGAGCGCGGAGCGATGGCGACGCTCTCTGGTCCCAACCACGCCGAAGAGGTCTCGCGTGGCATTCCGTCCACTACTGTTGTCGCTGCGAACGATCCGGAGGTCGGCGTTCGTCTCAGGGAAATCTTCCTCACGCCGACATTTCGTGTGTACACCAACAATGATGTTGTGGGAGTGGAGCTCTGCGGAGCATCCAAGAATGTGGTCGCTCTTGCCGCGGGAATCTCCGACGGAATCGGTTACGGTGACAACACCAAGGCCTCCCTCATGACGCGCGGACTTGCCGAGATGAGCCGACTTGGGCGACATCTCGGGGCCAATCCCCTCACGTACATGGGACTTGCAGGCATGGGCGACCTCATCGCCACCTGCACCTCTCGCTACAGTCGCAACCGTGCTTTGGGTGAGCATGTCGCCACTGGCGGCAGTATGGACACGTATTACCAGAAGACTCATATGGTGGCCGAAGGTGCGATCTCCGCGGTCACGGTCGATGAACTGGCAGCACGCCACGGTGTGGAGTTGCCAATCACGTATCAGGTCAGATCCGTGCTGTATGAAGGTGTTGCGCCCGCTTCTGCCGTCGATGCGCTCATGACAAGAACCGCTACTGATGAGCTCCATGGTATGGATCTGGTCGAGGACTAAGGAGAGCCAAGAGATGAGCGAACGCGTATTGATGGCCCCGTCGATCCTTTCGGCTGATTTCACACGACTCGGCGAGTCGATCGCTCTCGTTCCGACTGCCGACTTCATCCATGTCGATGTCATGGACGGTCATTTCGTTCCCAATCTCACCATAGGCCCGCCTGTGATCAAGGCTCTCAAGCGTACGACTGACATTCCTTTGGACGTTCACCTCATGATCACCAACGCTGAGGATTCAGTGCAATGGTATTTGGAGGCGGGAGCAGATATCGTCACCGTTCACGCAGAGGCATGTCCCCATCTGCATCGAGTCGTGCAGACGATACGCGCTGCGGGCGCGAAAGCGTCGGTGAGCCTCAACCCAGGCACTCCCGTCTCGGTGCTGCGCGATGTCCTCTGCGATCTGGATATGGTACTGCTCATGAGCGTGAATCCGGGCTTCGGTGGGCAGAAGTTCATCGCAAACACGGTTCGCAAGACCGCTGAGTTGGTCTCCCTCTCCAAGGAGTTGGGCGCAGCACCGCTCATTCAGATCGATGGTGGCATAGACGCCGATACCGCTCCGCTCGTTGTGGCAGCGGGAGCTCGTGTGCTAGTTGCGGGAAGCGCAGTGTTCTGCAAAGATGAGCCTGCGGAGGCGCTCGAGTCCATAAGGTCCGCAGGACAAGGAGCTCTTCAGCGTTTGGCGTAAGGTAGTTAAGACTTTCTTCAGGGCGGGGTGAGATTCCCCACCGGCGGTTACAGCCCGCGAGCCTCGCTGAGAGGTTGACCCGGAGCATTCCCGGGGCCGACGGTATAGTCCGGATGGGAGAAGGAAGGTCGGAACAGATGCTTCTGTTCTCGGACCCCTCGTTGGGCATAGATTCACTAGGCATGCGCCGCGCGTATCAACTCGCGGAGCGCGGCCGTGGTCTCACCGCACCCAACCCCTTTGTCGGCTGTGTCGTCATTCGTGACGACCAGATCGTTGGCGAAGGCTTCCATGAGCGGGCAGGTGAGGCACATGCAGAGGTTCGTGCGCTTGCCGACGCTGGGCACAGCGCTCGTGGGTCCCACGTCTTCGTTACTCTTGAACCCTGTTCGCACCATGGACGCACTCCGCCGTGCGCGGATGCGCTCATCGCTGCGGGAGTGGCGCGTGTGTCCATCGGCATGCCCGATCCCAATCCAATAGCTGGTGGGGGCGCCGCCCGACTTCGCGACGCCGGGATTGACGTGGAGTTCGCATCCGATCCGGCACCCTATCAGGACCAACTCCGTGAATGGACCACATGGGTGCGTCGTGGACGTCCTTGGGTGAGGGTCAAGGTTGCCTTGAGTCTGGATGGCAAACCGGGCACGGTAGCAGGTGTTCGCAGCTCCATCACTGGTGCCGGAGGACTTGAGACTACGATGCGTCTGCGGTCCGCTTCGGACGCAGTTCTTGTCGGCGCTTCGACCGCGCTCATCGACGATCCTCGGCTCACCGTGAGGCCTGAAGGCGGAAGTCAGCGACAGCCACTTCGTGTGGTTCTGTCCCGCAGTTCGTGCCCGAAAGATCTCAAGTTGTTCTCGGATGGCTCTGGACGAGTGCTGTGCCTATCCGCGTCGGGCAATGGAGATGAATGGACCGTTCCGACAGGGGTGGAAGTGGAACATTATTCGAGCGCCGAGGGGCTCAGGGGCGCACTTCATGTTCTTGGGGAACGTGGCATTACGAGTGTCCTCGTAGAGGCTGGGCCCAGTCTCTTCTCGGCGTTCTGGAGAGAGAATTTGATCGATGAATTGATCCTCTATCACGCCGGCGGAGTGGCGGGAATGACTGCGCCGCTGCTTATGCAGCAGGTCGGGTCGGCCGGTGATCTGGATCGCAGGATGAAGGCGGTCGAAGCCGGAGTCTCTGGCGAGGATGCGATAACCGTTTGGCGGCCGCGAGTGGCCGAGAAATACTGAAATTCGAGTCCGTGTGTGTGAAAGGAGTCGTGGATGTTCACAGGTTTGATCGAATCAGAAGGCATTATCACGCGAGTGGAGCGCGCGCAGGGTGGCGTGAGAATAGAGGTATACGCGCCTGAGTTCGGGCGAGATATGTCTATCGGTGACTCCATCGCTGTCGACGGAGCGTGTCTCACGGTCACAAAGTTCATCAGAGGCGCATTTGTCGCCGATGTGAGCCAGGAGACTCTCGACAGGTCGACGCTTGGAGCGCTACGCCAGGGTGCGAAGGTCAACCTGGAGCGCGCCCTGCGCCTGTCGGACCGTCTCGCAGGTCACATCGTGACTGGCCATGTCGACGGTACCGGCTCTCTTGTCATGAGGCATTCAGCTGGAAACTCCACCATCTATCAGTTCAGCGCGCCAGCAGCGCTCATGCAGTACATCGTGCCCAAGGGGTCCATCGCCATCGATGGTATCTCTCTCACGGTGGCCGACGTGCGTGAGGAAGGTTTCGCGGTCGCGGTCATACCGCACACCGAGGCATCCACAACGCTTGGAGACAAGGCGACAGGCGCAGCCGTCAATCTCGAGGCGGACATGCTGGGCAAATACGTGCAGCGATTCGTCTCGCTGTATGCCGGCGATCCCGAGAACGGTCCTCAGGCCGGGCGACGCGGCCTCGGGGACATGCTCCGTGATCTCACGGATGGACGGTGAATCGCGTGACTGACACGACAGGTCCGTTCGCGAGCATCGATGATGCGATCAAGGATATCCGCGAGGGGCGCATCATCATTGTCGTGGACGACGAGGGCCGCGAGAACGAAGGCGATCTCGTCATGGCCGCTGAAATGGTCACGCCTGATGCTATCAACTTCATGGCCACCCACGGACGTGGTCTCATCTGCATGCCCATGAGCGGGGAGAGGCTCGACGAGCTACGCATCCCGCCCATGACCTCGGATAACACCTCTGAGCAGGGAACTGCGTTCCACGTCTCCATCGGCGCTCGTGGCCGTATCACCACGGGCATCTCTGCAGCCGATCGTGCGGCTACCGTCGCAGCGGTGGTCGATTCATCAACGCGACCCGAGGACATCGAACAGCCGGGACACGTGTTTCCCTTGCGCGCAAAGGCAGGCGGAGTTCTTGAACGTGCCGGTCACACGGAAGCATCCGTCGATCTGGCCAGACTCGCTGGGCTGTACCCGGGTGGGGTCATCTGCGAGATCATGAACGCCGACGGGACCATGGCGCGGCGACCAGAACTCGAGGTGTTCGCTCGCGAGCATGGCCTGAATATGATCACCGTGGCCGAGCTCATCCGGTATCGGCGTCGGACTGAAAAGCTCGTGGAGCTCACATCCACAGTGCAGATGCCCACACGATTCGGATACTTCACCGGCTACGGATACACATCCATGGTCGATGGGGCCACGCATCTTGCACTCGTTGTCGGCGACGTGCGCGATCATGAGAACGTCCTGGTTCGCGTGCACTCCGAGTGCCTCACCGGCGACGTCTTCCATTCAGCCCGCTGTGACTGTGGTGACCAGCTAGAGGAGGCCATGCGACGTATTCAGTCGGAAGGCTCTGGTGTCATTCTCTACATTGTTGGACACGAAGGTCGCGGCATTGGACTCGCCAACAAGCTCAAGGCATACGAACTGCAGGAGCACGGTCGTGACACCGTTGAAGCCAATGTGGATCTCGGTTTCGAACCTGATCTGCGTGACTACGGCATCGGTGCTCAGATCCTTGCTGACCTGGGGCTCACGTCTATGCGCCTTCTCACCAACAACCCCACGAAGATCGTGGGGCTCGAAGGTTACGGCCTGACCGTGTCGGAGATGGTGGGACTCGAGATCCCGCCCTGCTCGACCAATCTGGAGTATCTGAAGACCAAGAGGGACAAGATGGATCATCGGCTTTCTCTCATCGAGAAAACGGACAACGAAGGAGACGATTCATGAGCACATTCGAGGGTAACCTTATCGGAACAGGTTTGAAGGTCGCGGTGGTTGCGAGCAGGTTCAACGAGCTGCTCTCGAGCCGCTTGATGTCCGGCGCAATGGACGGCCTCACCCGGCATGGCGTCCTTCAAGACGATGTCGATGTGGCCTGGGTGCCCGGTGGTTTCGAGATTCCGCTGCTTGCCAAGAAGCTTGCTGACTCCGGTCGATACGATGCAGTTGTTGCCCTGGGTGTTGTCATCCGAGGTGGGACACCGCATTTTGAGTTTGTTGCAAGCGAGATGTCCAAAGGAATCGCAAAGGCGTCGCTCGATTCTGGCGTGCCTGTGATGTTCGGCGTTATCACAGCCGATACGATCGAACAGGCGGTCGAACGTGCCGGGACCAAGGCGGGGAACAAGGGTTGGGATGCGGCTCTCGCCGCGATCGAGATGGCGAATCTGATCAAAGCCGTAGGCTGAGCGTCGACAAGGAACAGCAGGGGGTCCGGAAAGAGAGAAGACCCTGGACGCGACCAATAGGTCTGCATCCCGGGCCCCCTCAAGAACGTCCAGCGGGCTCTCGCCACCCTGTGGTTGTCAGCCATGGACCTTCGCACTGCTTGCGCCTCTCACGAGGCGGATTTTCAACCTATCAGAATGCTGTTCTGCCGACAAGAACTCCAGGGACCTGAATTGCTGAACGGCCACAACTGCCGAGCGAACGGGTGTCTACGGGCGCCCTGCGGTATCATTGCGGTGACGGGTTCGCTTTGAATGATTGGATGCGTATGGCTGACAAGCAGAAGCCCGATGAAGAGACCGTCATGGAGCTGTTCGGCTTCAAGGTCAAAGTGAGCAATCCTCGTCTGGCTGAAGTACTGCGCATGGACGCCAAAGAAGCGCTCACTACGGATGTTCGCACCCTGAGGGGTTCCACTGATAGACGCGAGCAGAGGGCTGAGTTCGCTCAGGCGATCCCTGATGTAGTTGTCGCCGAACCCACTCCAAAGGATCTTCGCGATCTCTCACATCGATCGGTTCTCCGAGGCAGAGCCGATGCGGTGGCGGGTGCACTTGGTTTCGATGTCGCCGCTGACGGGTCCTGGCGTTCACCGCTGGGTGTAAGCATCATGACGCGTATCATTGATGGGGTCGTTTCGCCAGCAACGGCTGCCGACGCGATCAGCAAGCTCGCTCCCTTGTTCGTGCCTGCGCGAACCGACGAATCCGTCCTCTTCATTGTTGAAGGGGAGGGCTCCGTGACGTCATATCTCCTGGCTCTACGCCAACAACGCGCCCATGCCTGGGCACGCGTTATCCGCATGAGCGACCTGGAATCTCTGCGCTCCCTCTGCACGGCGGGGGCCGTCGATCATGAGAGAGCAGTCGGCGTTCTCTCTTCTGCAATGTCGGCTGATTCCGGAGTCATCATCAGTGCGCTCACTGACGCTCTCTCAATGCCTCACAACGACTGAAATCGAGTCAGGGATTTCGCTTGACACACGCCTCGCTCGGGCATACTGTTTTAAATCATACTGTTTATGTAGTGATTAAGACGGGAGCGGGATCACATGCGACTGAGCGCTAAGAGCGAGTATGGCCTTTTGGCCATGATCGACCTGGCTCAGTCTGCGGATTCGAGCCCCACGAGTGCCCGCGAGATATCAACCCGCCAAGAGATCCCCGTCAAGTTCTTGGAGCAGCTGCTCGTTGCACTTCGGCGAGCAGGTCTTGTTCAGGGAGTAAGGGGAGCGCGAGGCGGCTTCATTCTCAGTCGTGATGCCCGTGACATTTCTGTACTCGACGTCGTCGAGGCGTTGGAGGGTCCACTCACCACTACGGTATGCGACGCAGAGCGTGCATCTGTGTGTGGCAAAAGCGGAATGTGCGCTGCGAGTGGTGTGTGGAATGAAGCCACCAAAGCTCTCAAGGATGTGTTCAGAAACAGAAGCGTCGCGGATCTTGCACGTGATCAGATAGCAATCGACGACTCAAAGGTTGTCGTCGCGCACGAGAGAGAAGGCCAAGCATGAGTGATGATCGTTCCGTGTACTTTGACTATGCAGCCACCACGCCGGTAGATCCGCGGGTGCTGGAAGCGATGACTCCCTACTTCACGGAGTTGTTCGGCAATGCGAACAGCCTGTACTCAACCGGGCGCCAGGCGTTCAACGCCTTGGAGGATGCGCGCGCTCGTGTGGCAGAGGCCATTGGGGCAGCACAGCCCCGCGAGATCATCTTCACCAGCGGCGGTACCGAGTCTGACAACGCCGCGATCATAGGTATTACTCGCGCAGTGTCTCCGGGCGGCGGTCATGTGATCGTGTCGGCGTTTGAGCACCACGCAATCCTGGAGCCAGCTCACATTCTTGAGAAGAGTGGCTACGATGTCACCTATCTCAAACCTCGTTCCGACGGCGTGGTACACGTCGAGGATCTGGAAGCTGCGCTTAGGGAAGACACCGTTCTCGTGTCCGTCATGCACGGTAACAACGAGCTGGGTACGATCCAGCCTATAGCGGAGCTTTCTGCTGCTGCACACAAAGTCGGTGCGCTCATGCACACGGACGCTGCCCAGACTCTGGGCAAGATTCCCTTTGACGTTGCCGATCTCGGTGTGGACGCCGCATCGTTCTCCAGTCACAAGATCTATGGGCCCAAGGGTGTGGGAGTCCTGTACCTCAAGCGGGGCGTTCGCTTCCACCCGCAGATCAATGGCGGAGGGCAGGAGTTCAAGCGTCGTAGCGGTACGCAGAACGTCGTGGGCGCCATCGGCTTCGCAAAGGCACTCGATCTCATGCTTGAGGATCAGGAGCAGGAGAGAGTTCGACTGACGAATCTGCGAGATAAGTTCGAGCAGGGCGTAATGGACACGCTTGAGAACACCGAGGTCAGTGCCAAGTCGGACAACCGGCTTCCCAATATCGCGCACATGCTGATAAAGGGTGTGGAGGGCGAGTCCATGCTGCTTCAGCTTGACGCCAAGGGTATTGCAGTCTCAACGGGTTCAGCATGCTCCTCAGGTTCCTTGGAGCCGTCGCATGTGTTGCTGTCCATAGGTTGCCCTCAGGAACTCGCGCACGGATCACTTCGTGCTTCGTTCGGTAGGTTCACGACCGAGGCGGACGTCGACTACTTCCTAGAGGTATTCCCACCAATCGTCAATCGTCTTCGTGCGATGTCCCCGGTCTACGAGAAGATGTTCGGCTCCTCGGCCAGCTAGGCTGAGATAGCCCGAAAGGAGAGTCCCGTGCAGTACAGCGAGAAGGTCATGGACCACTTCAACAACCCGCGCAATGTCGGCGTGATCGATGATGCGGATGGCGTTGGCGAGGTCGGTAACCCTGTATGCGGCGACATGATGAAGATATCCATCAGTGTCGAGGACGACGCGATCAGCGATGTCATGTTTCAGACGCTCGGGTGTGGTGCCGCAATCGCGACGTCATCAATCGTCACAGAGATGGCCAAGGGTATGACCCTCGAGGAGGCAGTTGCGATCTCCAAGAAGCAGGTCGCCGATGAACTCGGCGGGCTTCCACCAGCAAAGATGCACTGTTCTATTCTCGCCACCGACGGGCTGAA
>DFBG01000006.1:44984-72210 GCA_002367305.1 Actinobacteria bacterium UBA3086
CTTGCGCACGACGATCCCAACTTCGATCCGCACGCGATCGAACCTGATGAAGCGTGTGACGTAGAGGGGTAGTCGCGCATATGTCGCGAATATTCGTTGCTATGAGCGGTGGCGTGGATAGTTCTCTCGCCGCCGCTTTGTGCGTTCAGTCGGGCGCGGACGTCATCGGCGTCACTATGCGCCTTATGCCCGTGGGCGAGGACCCCCTCACCTGCGGTGGCACGTCGGCTATCAATGATGCGCGCAAGGTGTGCGAGACGCTCGGCATTCCGCATACGGTGCTGGACTTGCGTGAAGTGTTCGAGCGCGAGGTCATCGCTCCGTTCGTTCGCGAATACGCGGAGGGCCGCACGCCGAATCCCTGCATTCTGTGCAACGACCGTGTGAAGTTCGCCGAGCTCATGACTCATGTCCTCACAGAGTCTGGCGACACACTGGTTACCGGACATTACGCGCAGATTGCTCACGACGAGGCGGGCATTCCTTGGCTCGAGCGCGGACTTGACGTGGCCAAGGATCAGTCGTACTTCCTCTATCGATTGCAGACTGACGCGCTGGCACGACTGAGTTTCCCCTTGGGCTGCATGTCCAAGTCCGAGGTGCGACGTATGGCGAAAGGTTTCGATCTTCCCACAGCTCACCGTCGCGAGAGTCAGGAGATCTGCTTTGTGGAGGACGGCGAGGCCGGTCAGTTCGTCATCGATCGCGTGCCGACGGCGGGGCGTCCCGGCCCGGTAGTGGACGCTCAAGGAGAGGTGTTGGGCACGCATAACGGCATTGCCCGCTACACCATCGGACAGCGCAAGGGTCTGGCGATATCGGGTGAGGGTCGCCGCTATGTCACGTCAGTCGACGCGACGCGCAACCAAGTGATCCTCGGTGAGCGTTCCGATTTGTCAGTCCTAAGAATCACCGCCGACGACTTGGTATGGCGAGGAGATGATCTGCAGCGGGTCGATGTTCAGGTTCGTTACCATATGCCGCCCGTACGCGGCGAGGCGCGTCGGGTCGGGCATGAACTCCATGTCATGTTGGACGAGCCTCTCGGCGGCATAGCCCCGGGTCAGGCTGTCGTATGCTATCAGGATCAGCGAGTTCTCGGTGGAGGGGTGGTGTCTCGAACAGAATGATTGACTGTCATGTACACACATGTCGCTGCGGCCACGCAGAAGGTGACGTTGCGGCCATGCTGCAGTATTCAGAGACGCTCGATGTGGTCACGTTCACGGAGCACCTGTCACTGCCTGCCGGGATGGATCCGGATGGCGAGTACGCCATGCCGCCTGGGGACGTTGGCGAGTATGCTGCTGAGGTTCGTGAGGCTGCCAAGAGCGCACCGACTCGAGTTCTTCTCGGCGTGGAGGTGGATTGGCTTGATGACCGCGTGAACCCTGAGATCACGACCCTTGGTGACGTCGACGTTGATCTTGTGCTCGGCTCAGTGCATTTCATGGGCGACTGGGTGTTCGACGACCCCTCTCGCCTAGATGAGTGGGAGGGTAGGGATATCGAGCAGGTCTGGCGTGACTACTTTGAGCGGGTCGTCGCCGCTGCACATTCGGGCCACTTCGATGTCATGGCGCATACCGATCTGGTCAAGAAGTTCGGGTTCAGGCCAACTGACTCCATTATTTCTGCGCTGGCCCAGGAGGTCGCTGCAGAGTTCAAATCTGCGGGTGTCGCGTACGAGGTCAGCACCGCTGGGCTGCGCAAGCCGTGCGGAGAACTCTATCCGAGTCAGGCGTTCGTCGAGGCGTTCGCACGTGCCGGGGTTCCGGCGACCACCGGTTCGGACGCACATGCGCCAGAAGAGCTCGGGTATCACTTGGCCGACGCAGAGACTGCCCTCAAGAATGCTGGCTACACCGAGCTGTGTTACCACGTACAGCGAGAGAGAGTGATGGTGGCACTGTGAGTGAGAACCGGCCGACGGTTGGCGACATCGTCGATGCTATCGGTGCTTCGGCTCCTTGGCATTGGGCTGCCGATTGGGATCAGGTTGGCCTGCTCGCCGGCGATACAGATGCAGCCGCGAAGCGCGTGCTCGTCACGTTGGACCCGAGCGCGCAGACCGTTATACGCGCCGCTGCGCAGGGCTTTGACGTCATCGTCAGCCATCATCCCGTATTCCTCGAACCGCCCCGTCGACTTGTAGGTGGGATGGGCGGCCCGGGTGGCGTCGTGTCCACCGCATTGCGCGCAGGAATCTCGCTGATCGCCGCCCACACCAATCTTGATCGACATCCTGACGCGGCTGCGAATTTGGCCCGGATGCTGGGATTCACCCCGGGACCGGTTCTTGAGCAGGCGTCCATGAGTCGCTCGGTCGTTGTGGCTTATGTGCCCATGGAGGCTGCCGATATGGTCCGTGACGCCATGAGCGAAGCGGGTGCAGGCACTGTTGGCGCGTACACCGGCTGTTCGTTCAGTCATGAGGGTGAAGGCCGATTCACCGCAGGGCAGGGGAGTCATCCCGCCCGTGGTGCGCGCGGCGCGAACAACATCGACGAGATTCGCATCGAAATGTCTTGTCCTGCGGCGATCACATCGCGAGTTCTGAACGCTGCCCGGGATGCTCATCCCTATGAGACGCCCGTCGTGCTGGCGCATGACATCCAGATCGCACGGGTCGACTGCGGCTTGGGTTGTGTGTGCGCGGTCGAACCCACCGACTTGGCTGCGCTCTCCACGCATGTCGCTGGCCGTGCCAAGGTTGCACCGCGTGTATGGGGCGACGCGAAGCGCAGGGTGAGCAGGGTCGCTATCGCGACAGGATCAGCAGGGTCTCTCATTGGCGATGCGCTTGCAGCGAATGCGGACGTCCTCATTGGTGGCGAGGTGCGCTATCATGACGCGATGGATGCGTCAGATGCGGGCCTTTCGATCATCGAGCTGGGGCACGACGTGAGCGAGTGGCCTCTCGTGCCGCTGTTGGGCTCGTTCGTGGCCCGTACGCCCGGTCTGGCTTCAGATTCCATTGACATAGACCCTCCTTCGATCAGGTGGTGGACTGCGTGACTCAGAGCCCGGATCCAGGTCGACTTCTGCTGGAGTTGCAGAAGGCCGATCTGGAGATCAAGAAACTCAGCAAGCAGCTCAACGAGCTCCCTGTGAAGGGCGCCATTCTCGAGGTTCGTCACAAGAGGACTGAGATCGAGGCCCTGAAGGCCAAGGCCGAGACACTCATTGATGGTCTTGGTCGGCAGATCAAAGCATCCGAGGATGAGACCGCTCAGATCGATGAGAAGCTCGAGGTCGAACAGAAGAAGCTCATGTCCGGCAACGTGACCAATCCCAAAGAAGTCACTCACATCTCGCGTGAGATGGACGCTCTCAAGAGGCGCAAGGACAAGCTCGATGTCGGTACCTTGGGCATCATGGAGAAGGCCGAGAAGGCCAAGGGCCAGATGGAGAAGATCAAGCTGGCACTTACGCAACTCGAAGCTCGAGAGGCCAAATTCACTGAGGAGTTCAAGGTCTCCGGAGCTGAAGTCCAGGAGGCCATTTCGCACGTTGAGAAGCGACGTGTGACCATCTGTTCCGCTCTGGACCCCGCCTTGCTCGAGCGCTACAAGGCGATTCGAGATGCTAAAGGTGTTGTCGCTGTCGGAGCCCTTGAAGGCGCGACCTGCACGGCGTGTCGGATAGAACTTCCCAGTGAGCGAGTGGCTGAGCTCAAGACGGGCCCCGATGTGTCCACGTGTCCCGAGTGCGGCCGCATGATCGTGGTCAAGACAGTGAGTGTCAATGAGTGACGATGTCGCCATTCTCCACTCGGACGGCGGTGCGCGGGGCAATCCCGGGCCAGCCGGAGCGGGGTTCATTCTGACGCGACCAGACGGCAGCACAATTTGCCGCGGTGGTCGTTACTTGGGAGAGACCACGAACAACATCGCTGAGTACAAGGCGCTCATCTGGGGCCTCGAGACCGCGCGAGACCGCGGCGTGAGCACACTCTCTGCGTTCCTGGACAGTGAGCTCATCGTCAAGCAGATCGCGGGAACGTATCGGGTGAAGCACCCCAACATGAAACCGCTCTACCAGCGGGCGGTCGCGCTCATGGGTGGGTTCAGCAAGATCTCCGTCGGGCATGTGCGACGCGAGAACAACAAGGAAGCGGACATCCTTGCCAACGAGGCCATGGACTGTCGCGGCACGGTGGGCGATGCGGATGAACCCGCAGAGGGCCCTGATCAGACGTCGCTCTTTTAGCGGAGGCATGTGATGTACGAACTGACGATCAAAGCACATTTCGACGCAGCGCATGCGCTGCGGGGCTACCCCGGCGAGTGCAAGAATCTTCATGGGCACACCTGGGATGTCGAAGTCACCGTAGAGGGTTCAGACCTTGACGAGATTGAGATCGTCTACGATTTCAAATCCCTGAAGGAAGACCTGGGTGGCGTGCTGGAGGAGTTCGATCACGGCTACCTCAATGATATCCCGCCATTCGACGTGCTGAGTCCGACGGCTGAGAACCTCGCGCGGGTCGTCTTTGATCGCATGGTGGACACGGTCGGCGAACAGGTGAAGGTCAAGGAGATCGCTGTCTGGGAGTCGCCGATAGCGAAGATCGTCTACCGTCGCGATTGATTCGGTGGTGAAAGGGGAGGTCCGGAGACGAATGGCTCCGGACATAGAGGTGTCCCCAGAAACTTCGCTCTTCCGGTTCCGTACTCCGCAGTTTCCCGTTTCTTACCTCTGCGAACCGCTCACCCGAGCCAACTCACGCTGTGCCCGATCACGCGATCCTCTTCGGCAGCTACTGGTACGCTGGTTTTCCGAATCCTCCAAGTCCAACTTCTGGGGACAACTCGAATTTACACCAGCCGTAATCGGTCGTCAATAGTGAATCTGCAGAATTGCCACACTTTGCTCTGAATGGTTGCTTGAGTGGTACAAACGGCAATCTGGAGCCGATGAACGGTATGTCGGCTCGTTGCCTATGGTGAGCTTGTGAACTCCTGAGTGACTGTACGTGCAGAGCCCCTTTCTGTACACTAAAACGCAGTTGTTCTCTGTGCGAAATCATGCCCGGGGTTGTCATCATACAAAGGCGGTCGACATGCCTACGGCTACTCTCGAGGAATATCTCGAAGCCATATACAAGCTGGATGAGAAGGGCGTCGTCCGCCCGACCATGATCGCAGAATCCATGAGCGTTTCTGGTCCCACAGTCACAGCTACACTCAAGCGCCTTGCCGCCCGGAGCCTCATCACTCGATCCAAGAGCGCGGTTGAACTCACGGCCGAGGGTCGACGCGAGGCTCTTGATATCATTCGCCGCCATCGCTTGGCTGAGCGTTTTCTCGTCGACATCCTAGGACTTGGATGGGACGAGGCTCACGAGGATGCCTGTCTGCTGGAGCATGCGCTTTCGCCGCGTGTACAGGCCGCTCTGGAGCAGTATCTGGACAACCCCTCAGTCTGCCCGCATGGGCACCCCATACCTTCTGCCGACGGAACCATCCATGCGGTCGTCGGCGATCCTCTCTGTGATCTAGACACTGCTAGCCAGGGACGGATCGTCCAGGTTGCCGAGGATAACGATGAGCTCCTGCAGTATCTGGCGTCGCTCGGGATGTTTCCGGGAACGGATGTCACGGTCTGCGAAATCGCGCCTTTCAACGGTCCCTTGCTCGTCGAGGTCAACGGATCGCAGTACGCGATCGCGCGCGACATCGCCAGCAAGATCCTCGTGACCCGGTAGACGGTAGTCGTGTCGGGGGACGCTGGTTCAGCCACCTGTTCGTACACTGCGACGCCCATCTTCTCGGGCCCCCGTCCGGCTACGGTCGTGGCTCTCATTGGAAATCCCAATGTGGGAAAGTCGACGTTGTTCAACCAGATGACCGGTCTCGGCGTGGTGACTGCGCACTATCCCGGAAAGACGCTCGAGGTCAACGTTGGGTCCACGTCGTTGGACGGGCGCAGCGTATCCATCGTCGATCTACCTGGCACGTACTCCCTGGGTAGCGAGACCGAGGCCTCATGGGTGACCAGGCGCGCGCTGCTCGATGTCGTGCCCGACTGTGCGATCGTGGTCGTTGATGCGACCAATCTAGCCCGGTCTCTGGTGATCGCCTTGCAGGTCATGGATATGGGAGTGCCAACGGTAGTCGCACTCAACCTGACCGACGAATCCAGACGCTCCGGTCTGCTGATCAACGCGGATCGTCTCTCTGGGACTCTGGGTGTCCCTGTGATCTCAACTGTAGCCACGGAAGGCAAGGGTGTTGCACCGGCTCTACGTACCGCTCTCATGATGTGCGGTACGTGCGGAGATGTCCGAGAGGATGCAACGCATCGGTATGGCGTCGGTTTCGAGTCACTGCTGGAACCCTTGGTCGCCGCCGCAACCGTTTCGGGGATTGCGCCCTTCGGGTTGCCGCCGAGGGCAACGGCTCTTGAACTGATCCAGTCGAGATCGGATGTCGAGGAAGCAGTTCTCGAAAGCGGTGGATCGGTACTTCACCAGCGTGCCGGGGAAGTTAGTCGGATCATGGGGGCCGCGCGCGGTGAACGGGTTTCGACCACCGTGTCGCGCGAGCTTCACGGTGCCGCAGGCTCGATCGCTGAGTCCGTGAGTGATTCTCAGCCCACAGACCGGACGAGGCGGTCACTCCGTTCGCTGGCGACATCACCGCTTACAGGTATACCTGTGCTGTTCGCGGTTCTCGCTTCTGTATTCCTCTTCCTGTTCTTCGTCGGTGATCTGCTCGCCACTGCGTTCTCTGCTCTCTGGAGGGCCGTTGCCTCCCCGGTGATCGTGAGCGCGGTGCATGCGGTGTTAGGGGAGGGTGCGTGGGCTCGTACCGTGCTCTGGGGGCTGGACGCCGGTATTGAAGCATCGCTCTCCATTGGACTCCCGTACATTCTCACCTTCTATGTGTTGCTGTCGTTGCTCGAAGATTCTGGCTACCTCAACGCGGTAGCCTTTCTCGCCGACAGATCCATGCACCACTTGGGGCTGCACGGACGTGCGGTCATACCTCTCGTTTCCGGCGCCGGGTGCAGTGTTCCCGCGGTACTGGCTACCCGCGTTCTTGCGACTGAGCGAGAACGTACCATCGCGTGCACTCTGATCGCGATGATCCCGTGTTCGGCTCGCACCGCGGTGATCATGGGAGCCGTTGGGCATTACATCGGACTTCTGCCGGCGCTCGGCGTATTCATCGTGTCGGCTGTGGTCACTGGTATCGTCGGCATTGTGCTCGATCGAATGATTCCGGGCTCAGGGGCCGGAATGGTCATGGAGATGTTCCCCTTCCGTCGCCCGTCTCTGCGCGTGGTATGGCGCAAGGCGTGGGATCAGTTTCGTGAGTTTCTGCTCATCGCCACACCCATCGTAATCGTTGGGTCCATCGTGCTCGGTGGTCTGTATGAGTCAGGATGGCTCTGGAAACTGTCCGCACCCCTCGATCCTGTGGTCGTCGGATTCCTCGGATTGCCGTCGATCGCCGGGCTTACGCTTCTCTTTGGCCTGTTGCGTAAGGAGTTCGCACTTCAGCTACTCGTCACGCTCGGCATTGCGACCATGGGTGAGCAGGCTAACGATCTGCTCACGTTCATGGGTCCCACCGATCTCTTTGTGTACGCGCTGGTCAACACGCTCGCGATGCCTTGCGTGTCGACCGTGGCTGTTCTCGGACGAACACTCGGATGGAAACGTACGAGCTTTGTGACGGCGGTTACAGTCGGCACGGCACTTGCAATGGGAGGCTTGTTCGCAAGCGTGCTCCCGGCCATCGGCTGGAGCTGATCTCGACAGAAGAGAGAGCAGTGCGGTCGTTCGGTCTGGTGGGAACCTTTGCGTTTCGCAGCTTGGTGATCGTCGTTCTCATGACGGCGGCGTTGTCTTGGGCTGTCCTTCAGACGGTTGAACGTGTGGCTGTCGAGAAGTCGGGAGAAACAGGGCGTCTCACCGCTCAACTCGTGATCTCTCACCACCTCAGTGATCATGATCTGAGTGACCCTCTGGCACCGGAATCCGTCGAGGTGGTCAATGATTTCGTCGTCAATGAACTGCTGAATACGGATATCGTCGCAGTCAAGATCTGGGATCTGGATCGTCGACTCATATATTCGTCCAATGGTGAGGATGAGATCGGTTCGTCTCATTCGAGCGAGTCAGGTATTGATCGCGTCATCAGCGGTGAAGTCGTCACCAACATCGAACGTAGCGCCAAATCCGAGGATGCCAATCAATACGCTGAGTATGGCGACCTGATCGAGGTCTATGCTCCGCTCGTTGGGGAGAACGGCGAGACGGTCGGCATCATTGAGATCTACGAGCCGTATGCGGTCATTCAGGAAACGATCAAGGATGCGAATCTTCTGATCCTCGCCATCATCGTGGTTGGTTCTCTCGTCATCTATGTCACGCAGATCCGCATTGTGAGAAGCGTCTCCGTGAAGCTCGAGGATACCGAGAAGTTGGTGGGCACGGTCAACGAGCGTCTGCAGGGCTCGCTCAAAGAAGTCGAGGAGAGTTCGCTCGGCACTCTGCAGGCACTCGTCGCTGCCGTTGATGCCAAGGATAGTTATACTGCGCGTCATTCCCTCGGAGTCACCGACTACGCGGTGGCCATCGGGCATCGTATGGGCCTTTCTCATGAGGAGCTAGTCGATCTCGAGCGCGCGAGCCTTTTGCACGACATCGGCAAGATCGGGGTCCCGGAGAGCGTACTGCTGAAGCCCTCCCAGCTTTCCGATGAGGAGTATCAGACCATTCAAGAGCACAGCGAGATGGGTGCACATATCATAGGGTCGATCCCGTTCCTCGCAGAGCTCGTACCCATCGTGCGACATCACCATGAGCGTTGGGATGGCAAGGGTTACCCTGGCGGGCTGAGCAGGGAGAAGGTGCCACGCATGGCTCGGATCCTAGCGGTGGCGGACGCTTTCGATGCTATGACCTCCAATCGTCCCTATCGTTCGGCACTGCATGTGTCCACGGCGCGAGCCGAGCTGCTCCGGCACCGAGGTATCCAGTTCGATCCTGTTGCGGTCGATGCCCTGATCGAGGCGCTCGACTTGGGCGATGTCTCGGTCTCGCAGAGATACAACCGGGTCGAGGGTGCTGGTTCGGTCGGCGCCGCCTAGCATCTTTGCTGGATCCTTCTCGTACCCCTGTCAGACCCCAGCTCTATCTTGTATATCGAACATATGTTCGATATAGTGAGCATGCCGCGAATATCCTGTTCGCGGTTCGGTGTCTCACCGGGAAGCGAGAGGATCACGTGGGGCGGAACACTGCGATAAAGCAGTTCGATCCAGCAGCAGAAGGTCAGCCCATGGAGCTCTTCCGATCCGTTGACGGTCGGCTCCCGGTGGTTCTCGAACTCCTCAGAAGTCCATGGATTGTGCGAGCGTCAGATATCGCGCGTCCCGAGGATGCCGGCGCAGGTAAGCGTATAGACGAGATCATTGCTATTGCATGGGATTCCCGCAGGTGTTGTCCGTCGGCGTTCGAGTGGCGCTCCCGCACGTACCGAATCGATGCGATCGTTCAGACGTGGGCCGTGGAGCGACGCTGGTGGGAACCGGGGCGCAGGGTGAGTCGTCGATGTTGGCGTGTGTTGGCGCGCGGGGGAACCTATGACATCGCCTTCGATCGGCTCGAGGGCACATGGGCGCTCCTCGGCGTACTCGATTAGGGACGTGCCCTGTGTCAGACGGGTTCGTGCACCTTCATGTGCACTCGCACTTCAGCTTCATGGACGGCGCGTCGTCCCTGGACGCTCTGGTCGCCCGGGCGGTCGAGTTCGGCATGCCTGCACTCGCACTCACCGATCACCAAGGGCTTTACGGTGCTCTGCGGTTCTATCGGCTTGCTCAGGACGCAGGCCTGCGCCCCATTCTTGGTGCGGAGGTCACCGTGGAAGCGGTCGGGCACCGGGGGGTCGAGTCGGACCTGCCTCCTGCACAACGCCTCGAGTCCTCTCCCGGTGTCGGTTTCGGTAGAGCCGCCGGTCGGGGATTCCATCTGACGTTGCTCGTGAAAAATCGCTTGGGATACCAGAACCTGTGCCAACTACTCTCCTCCACACATGTTCGTTCCGCGCACGAGCCTTCCACGGTCACATATGAGGACCTTGCACGGCTGAGTGAGGGTCTGATCGGCCTGTCCGGCTGCTCGGCCGGTGAGGTGGGGGCATCCGTGCTCGCTCGTCAGCCTGCTCGTGCGCGCACCGCAGCATCGCGGCTTGCCCAATGCTTCGCGCATGGCGACTTCTACATAGAGCTCATGCACCTGCTCACCCCGGGATCCCCTCGCTACATCTCCTCGCTCGTCGCCCTCGCCGACGACCTTGACCTTCCGGTGGTCGCCACCAACGATGTCCACTATGTGGAGCGCGATGGCTTCCGTGTTCACGATGTCTTGGCCTCTGCGGGCGCCAAGATGCATCTTCCGGGGCCATACGATCGCGAGAACGGCGAGTTGTGGCTCAAAACGGCCACTGAGATGCGTACGCTGTTCGCGGGCCTTGAGCGGGCCTGTGACGCTACTCTCGAGATCGCAGAACGCTGTGAGCTGGATCTGGGTTTGGGGGAGTTTCATTTTCCCTCAGCGGACATCCCGCGCGGTGAGACATCGTATTCGGTGCTCTCGAAACTGGCGTGGCGAGGTGTCGAGGAGCGATATCGTCCTATGACCCCCGAGGCAGTCGGGCGACTGCAGCATGAGCTCGCCGTGATTCAAGACCTCGGTTTTCCCGAATACTTCCTTGTGGTGCGAGAGATCGTCGAGTTCGCCAAGTCGCAGGGTATTCGTTGCTCAGGCCGAGGGAGCGCCGGTGACTCCATCGTCACGTATGCGCTGGGAATAACCGACGCGGATCCCATTCGGCATGACCTTCTGTTCGAGAGGTTCTTGAACCCTGCGAGACGGCAGATGCCCGACATCGACGTCGACTTCGATTCACGCCGTCGCGACGAGGTCATCGATTTCATCTACAAGCGGTTTGGGAGCGAGCACGTCGCCATGGTTGCCACCGTGAACACCATGACGGCGCGCAGCGCGGTGCGTACGGTCGCTCGTGCGTTCGGGTATCCGATCTCAGAGGTCAACGCCTTCTCGCGCCACCTGCCGTGGGTCGGAGCCCGAAAGCTGCCTGAGGTGCTCGAGAGCTACCCTGAGTGTCGATCGCACCCTCTCAGGGACCCCGAGCACGCGCTTGTCGTCGAGTTGGCTCAAGAGCTGGATTCCTGCCCCATGCACCTCGGAACCCATCTGGGAGGTTTCATCATCACCCGTGAGGCCATCGATACCTGGATGCCACTCCAGTGGGCCGCAAAAGGTGTGGTCGTCTCTCAGTACGACAAGGACGACGTGGAGGCGCTCGGCCTGGTCAAGATGGACATCCTGGGGCTCAGAACGCATTCGGCGATCTCAGACGCGATTGAGATCGCCCGTGATCGAGTCGGTGCAGAGAATGTGCCGGAGCCGTTCGATCTCGAGCCTGACGATCCCGCTGTATACGACCTTCTCTCGCGTGCGGACACGGTGGGCATGTTCCAGCTCGAGTCGAGCGGTCAGCGCAATCTCTCGCAACGTCTCAAAGCCTCCGAGTTCGAAGACATCATCGCCCAGATATCCCTGTTCAGACCCGGTCCTCTCGAGGCCGAGATGATCACACCCTTCATTCGTCGGCGGCACGGAGTTGAATCGGTCAGCGTGCCTCATCCCGGCATGGTGCGACCTCTGCGCGACACGTACGGCATCATCGTGTACCAGGAGCAGGTTCTGCTTGTGGCAAAGGCTGTGGCCGGATTTGATCTTGCGGAGGCCGATTCGTTGCGCCGCGCCATGACCAAAGGCCGCTCGCGACAGGAGATGCAGAACATTCGGGAGCACTTTCTGGATCGAGCGGTCGAGCGAGGGGTCGAACTCGGTGTTGCACAAGAGGTGTTCCGTCAACTGGAGGGCTTCGCTGCATACGGGTTCAACAAGGCCCATGCTGCCTGTTTTGCAGTGGTGAGTTATGCGACTGCATGGCTCAAGACCTACTACCCGGCAGAACTCGCCGCGTCGATCATGAACAACGAGCCCATGGGGTTCTATTCGCCTCGACACATCCTCAATGATGCGCGTGCGCACGACATCGAGATAAGGGCACCGCACGTCAACGAGTCCCGTGCTCGCTATACAGTCACGAGCGATGGTTCGGGTATCAGAGTGGGGCTCAAGGACGCGCATGAGATGACTGCGCGACTTCTGGAGACGATTCCGCGTGAGAGAGAGATCCGCGAGTTCAAGGACCTCGCAGATTTCCTGCGGCGTACCCAGGCGTCCGCTCCCGCGACTCAATCGCTCATTCGAATCGGAGCCCTCGACGGTCTCGGTGTCACTGACATGGGGCGACCGCCCACGCGCGATGAGATGCTTGTGTTGCTTCCCGAGCTCAAATCCGTCCTGTCACGCGAAGGTATCGCGGGTGACGACGTGCTCGTTCTGGCCCCCGGTCCGGTTCGTGAACCGGAGGACCCCGGACACGTGAGCGGGTGGTCGACTGCGCGTCGTCTGTCGGCAGAGTTGGAGTATCTGGGCCTCACTCTCACCTGTCATCCTCTGGCGCTCGCAGAGCAGGATCTGCAGGCCAGGGGTGTGATATCCGCCCGTGAGCTTTCAGGTATGCGCGATGGTTCTCGTGTGACCGTCTGCGGCGTGCGCGAGCGGGCTCAGACGCCACGCACACGATCGGGAAAACGAACATGTTTTCTCACGCTCGAGGATTCGACAGGCTTGCTCGACGTGGTCGTGTTCGAAGATGCGCTCAAACGGTACGGAGATGTGATCGTGAAGCACCGCAGCTACCTGATCAAAGGAAAGTTGCAGAACAATACCGAGCGAGGTCTTGCGATCGTCGCGGACACGATCGAGCCGTACATCATCCGCGCTAAAGGGGGAGATCCGGTCCGATTGAGGCGAGGTGTTGCCAGCGGCCCCATGGGACCGTCGCTGGGTGGTGCCGGGGCACCGGAAGAAGAGTCATGGGTGGCGGCGGAGAAGTAGGGCCGATCCAAAGCCTGGTCGTTACATACGGTCGGGGTCATCCGTGGGCTGAGAGGGTTCACGTGGTGCACTCTTGATGCCAGAGGAACCGAAGCCGACGATGTCGTCCCCGAAGCGTTCCCGCAGGTCGTCCAATCTGATCATCAGGGATTCTCGGCGAGCACTGTCTTCGTCTGACACGGCCACCTGGTCACCAAAGAGGTCGAGTTGCTGCGAGACATCGTCGAATCCGGAGACGCCGACCCCTAACAGTCGTATGCCAACGCCCGGATGCCATAGGGTCTTGACCAACTGATTGGCGATCGTGCTGAGCGCGTCATCTCGATCCACCGGCTCTGCTACGGTGCGTTGCGCCGAGCGAGTACTGAAGTCTGAGAAACGGATCTTCACGGTGACGGTGCGTCCGGCCAGACCCTTGCGACGCAACCGACGGCAGACACGCTCGACCAAGCCGTTCATGGCCCGAGCGATGTCGTCGGGCTCACGCAGGTCTTGGCTGAAGGTCCGCTCGCCACTCACCGACTTGCGAGGATCGTTGGGCAGAACCGAGCGCGGATCCTCACCGCGTGACCGAGCGCGCAACATGAGTCCGCCGGCTCCCAGCACTTCGACGACCGTGGCCTCGTCGAGTGACGCGAGGTCGCCCAGCGTGTGGATCCCGAACGTCTTGAGTTGCGCGCGCGTCTTCTCGCCGATGCCCGACATGAGACCTGCGGGTAGCGGCGCCAGGAACGAGGCCTCGGTTCCGGGCCGCACCACGGTGATCCCGTGCGGCTTGTCGAAGTCAGAAGCGATCTTGGCGACCGTCTTGGATGTGGCGACGCCGACCGAGCACGAAACTCCGAGTTCATCGACCCGGGACTGGATATCTCGCGCCACGTCGATCGGATCGTCCGGACGGCTAGGGGTGGGAGAGACGTCCAAGAACGCCTCGTCGACAGAGACAGGCTGAACGTGGGGAGTCACATCGCGAAAGATGGCGAACACCGCTTGCGATATCTCGTGATAGCGATCGAAGTGAGGCCTGGCCCAGATTGCGTTGGGGCATAGCGCAGCGGCACGGGCAGAAGGCATCGCAGAGCGCACGCCAAAGACGCGAGCTTCGTAAGACGCCGCGGATACCACTCCGCGACCGTCAGGAGAGCCGCCCACGATCACCGGCCTGCCGCGCCACTCAGGATTGTCCAACTGTTCGACAGATGCGAAGAATGCATCCATATCGACATGCAGGATGGCGCGGCCGATCCATGTGGGCGAGTTCGGATTCATGTTGAGAGTGTATCGGGTGATCGACGCGTGGGGTAGGATTCACGGGAAGTGAAATTCACATGGCGAGAGGACTTCCATGTTGATCGGCGCGCACGTATCAGTGAGTGGCGGCTATCCCAAAACTCTTGAATATGCACGATCGGTGGATGCGGAGTGCATCCAGATATTCGCCAAGAGTCCGCGCCAGTGGCGAGGCGCCGTTTTGGATCCTGATGCCGCGGCATCCTTTGTGGAAGCCCGGGCAGAGATGGGCGGTATGCCGCTCTTCACCCATACCGCGTATCTGATCAACCTCGCTGCTGCCGATGATGCAATGTGGGAGAAATCGGTGTATGCACTTTCCGATGAGATCACCCGCGGCCACCTGTTGGGCGCTGACGGCGTCGTCACGCATCTCGGGTCGAATCCCTCGGAGGACATCGGACTGACCGCGAAGAGGATCGCGGAAGGAGTCGTCGCTGCTTTTGAACTTTGCGGTGAGTGTACTGCGCGTCTGCTCCTGGAGAACACCGCGGGTGCGGGAGCGACCTACGGCGGATCCGCCGTGGAACTCGGCGCTGTCGTGCGCGCATCAGGGCTGAACTCCGACATTCTTGGCGTATGTATCGACACGTGCCACGCACACGCGGCGGGAATCGATGTCAGCGGAAGCGCCGGATGGACTGATCTCCTCGACGCCATCGACTCGGAATGCGGTGAAGGCCGCGTGGGTCTCATTCACGCGAACGACTGCAAGTTCGGACTCGGTGAGCATAAGGATCGTCATGAGTGGATAGGCGACGGCTTCATCGGAGCCGCCGGATTCTCGGCGATGATGGCTCAGGACCGGCTTGCCTCAACGTGCGCGGTGCTTGAGATGCCCGGTGAGATTCCTGACAAGGACAGTGTGAACATCGCACGGTTGAAAGTGTTGCGGGAGCAGAATCGCAGTTGATTCGTGCTACCTGCGGCTTTAGCATAGAGTCGTAGTGATGAATCAGTGCATACACGACGAACGCGAGGAGTGCGTACCATGTCGTTCTTCCTTCTCGGACAGGGTAGAGATTCTCTCGATCTGAGACTTATCAGCGATCAGGTCTTCGCCACCAAACATGATGCGATGGCGGAGTTGGCCAATATAACCGCTGAACCCGATTTTCCTCACTGGGATGCGGATGTCGTGGTCATGGACCTCGATGCGGGCACGCCTGTTCTTCTCGTGAAACCCAGAGTGGCCGACGTGCCTGTTGAGACCGGTTCAGTCATCGAGTCAACCGATGAGGCTGTCGCTCAACTCGATGACTCTGACGAGCCCGCGCTGGACGAGTCNNTCCGCTGAGGAAGCCGTTGACGAGTTTGCCGACGAGCCCGCTGAGGAAGCCGTTCAAGAAGCAGCGGAGGAAGCAACTGAAGAATCGGTTGAGGAATCCGCTGTGGAGATCGACATTGCAGCTGACGAGGCAACCGATGACTCCGCCGACGAGCTTGAGACCGCAGGGGTCTGGGAGTCTCCGGAGCCCGAGACGTCGATAGCCGACGACCTCGTCACGTTCGATGAGATTTCAGATGAACCCGACGACTCGCTCGCGCAGGCCATCAAGCGTGCGACAGGCGCGCTTGAGGACGAGGGCATCACAGCACCCGAATCGATCGGTCCGGCCGAGGATATCGCAGAGGTTTCTGAGGCGACGGAACCGGTTCAGGCCGATACCTCGTCGGACGATGCAACAGATGAGCAGCCGGCCGCCTCGTGGCCTTGGGCAGTTGCAGCAGAAGACGCATCAGCTCAGCCCGAGGTTGAGGCTGGGCAGGCAGTCGATCCGCCGGCCGAAGTGGCCCCCTATGTGCCCGATCCTTTTGAGGATCCGGCTATCGATGTGGGCAGTGCAGGAATGGTGTCGTTGCCTGCTGAAGGGGACGGATCCGACGCCAGCGGACCCGTCATCTTGGGCGAGTACGGTGCTGCTGGAATTGCAGGGGACCTCGTGCTCGATGAGATTCCTGCATCGCCGATGTCCGAGTCCGTTGCTGCCGATGCGGAACCGGCCAAACCGGGGATGGATCTTGAGAACAGTACGTGTGAGGAGTGTGTGTACGCCGAAACCTGTCCCAACAAGGGCGAGCTCGACCCCAAGTCGTGCGGTTCGTTCCAGTGGAAATAGTCCTTTTGCGCAAAATGTAGGGTTTCGAGAAGGGCCTGGCTACAGTATATTGTAGGTAGGCTCTTTTTCTGTCTCGGAGGCACACATGGCGCACGGACGACCGGCGCATACGTTCCCATTCACCGCGATCGTGGGACAGAATACTCTCAAGACCGCACTCCTGCTGAACGCGGTCGACCCACGTGTCGGGGGCGTTCTGATCCGTGGCGAAAAAGGCACCGCCAAATCCACCGCCGTTCGTGCGCTTGGCGCGATACTGCCTGAGATCGATGTCGTTGAGGGCTGTGCCTACTCATGCGATCCGTCCGATCCGGGTTCCTGGTGTGTCGACTGTCGTGAGAGACGCGACGAGGGAACCCTGCCCAAGGCAAAGCAGCGTCCACGCGTGGTGAATCTTCCGGTATCCGCCACAGAGGATCGCCTCGTCGGGACTATCGATCTCGAACATGCCCTCAAGCATGGCGTCCGATCCTTCGAGCCCGGCCTTCTGGCTCACGCGAATCGTGCGATCCTCTACGTCGATGAAGTGAACCTGCTCGACGATCATCTCGTGGATACGCTCCTCGATGCTGCGGCCATGGGTGTGAACTCGGTTGAGCGAGAAGGTATCTCCTTCACTCATCCGTCACGATTCCAGCTCATCGGCACCATGAATCCCGAAGAGGGCGACATTCGGCCTCAGCTTCTGGATCGTTTCGGTCTGTGTGTCGATGTCGTCGCGGAGCGCGATCAGCAGGCACGCGTCGATGTGATCAAACGTCGGCGTGCGTTCGAAGAGGACCCCGGCGATTTCCTGCGCGAGTGGACGGATGCCCAAGATGAGCTGCAACTTAAGCTGAGACATGCCATCTTGCGACTTCCATCAATAGACCCGGACGATGTTGTGCTGAATTCGGTTGCCGGCCTGTGCGCCGCAGTCGGTGTGGACGGCCATCGCGCCGATCTCGTCATGGTGAGGGCAGCGGTCGCACATGCCGCCCTGAACGGTGCGAGCGAGGTCACGCTGCAGAATGTGTCCGCAGTCGCTCCGTTGGTACTGGCACACAGAATGAAACGTACGCCCTTCGGCGATGATGGATACGACGAAGAGATCGTCCAAACTGCCGTCAAAGAGATGTTCGATTCCGCACCCGGTCAGTCGGATTCCGGAGAGAATGACGGTCAGCAGGGTGGCCTTGCCGACGGAGCGTTGGCGGCACCCGGTGGTGGTTCTGTGATCGAACCTGGCGGAGGAGAGACTGTGGATCAAGCAGTCGCGCGTCTTGTGACCGCTGCCGACCAGGCCCGACGCACGGTGTCGGGGCGCAGAGCCTCATCGATCTCGGGCGACAGTCGTGGGCGATACCTCAAAGCTGAAGCGGGCGGCATGGCCACGTCGGGGTCCGATATCGCGTTCGATGCCACCCTGCGCAATGCGGCGGTGCATCAGTCTTCCCGCGAAGGGGAGCTGGCGATACAGATCAAGCCATCAGAGGTCATGACCAAGGTTCGTAAGCGCAAGATTGGAACTACCATCATCTTCTGTGTCGACGCCAGTGGCTCCATGGGTGCTGCCAGTCGCATGGGAGCCGCGAAACAGGCGGTGCTGCAACTTCTCGTCGATGCCTATCAGCGCAGAGACCGTGTGGGCTTGGTCTCGTTCAGGGGGAACAGCGCCGAGCTAGCTCTTGCGCCCACCGCCAGTGTTGAGCTGGCTCAAGTCAAGCTCAAGCAGATGCCGACCGGAGGAGCAACTCCTTTGGCACACGGGATCCTGAGATCCCTCGAGGTGGTCGATAGCGAGATCCGCCGCGATGAGAGGGTCGTACCGTGGATCGTTCTGGTCACTGACGGACGAGCCAACGTGGGACTCGATGGCGGTCTCGGCAGCGAGGACGCACGCGCAGCTGCGGTCAAGGCGCGCGCTTCTGCTGCGCATGTTCTCGTCATCGACACCTGCAACACGGTCTCTCGTGGCAGCGCTGCCAAGGACATTGCGGAAGTCGCCGGTGCGGAGTACGTGCAGACTGACGCTTCTGATGTGGTTGCACTCACGGGCGCCGTCAAGAAGGTCATCGGCTGATTTCGAGGGTGTTGCTGCCCGACAGAGGTGCGGAGTGGGCCTCTAAGCCGGATTCTGTCGAAGGACGACCATCTATCTGGGACCACGATCGCTCATGGCCTCTCGCGGGCTAACCCGAGCGTTGGTCGGGCCGACCTTAGCCGCTCCTATTTGCCCTTGCACCGGGTGGGGTTTACCAAGCCGCCACGTTGCCATGACGCTGGTGCGCTCTTACCGCACCGTTTCAGCTCTCCTCCAAAGGCGAACCCTTGGGGGGTTTTCTTTTCTGTGGCACTTTCCGTCGCGTCGCCGCGCCCTGCCGTTAGCAGGCACCCTGCCCTGTGGTGTCCGGACTTTCCTCACGCCGTGAGGCGCGCGGCCGCCCGGCCCACTCCGCTCGCCGATGATAGCAGGGTCCGTGTGTCGGGGCGACCCGCCGGGAGTTCTGAAGGGAAAGCAAAAGGGCCGCCTCTCGGCGGCCCTCGTATGCTCTGGTAGCCCGTACGGGATTCGAACCCGTGATCTCCGCCTTGAGAGGGCGGCGTCCTCAACCGCTAGACTAACGGGCCAGATATCGAATGGCTGGGGCGGAAGGATTCGAACCCTCACAACTTGGACCAGAACCAAGCGTCCTGCCATTAGACGACGCCCCAAAGTGCGACATCCGACGTGCGCTGTCACCCAACTGGGCGCGAATCGGAATCCTACAGAGCCGTCACATTCGTGTCAAGCACCTTCTGCGCCAAAATCCCTAATCGGTAGCGCTCGAACGCGCCTGACGAAGTCGCTGGAGCGTCTTCTCCTTGCCCAGAAGATCGATGGACTCGAACAGGGGAGGGCTCACCATAGAACCACTGAGAGCAACCCGAACCGCTTGAAAAACGATCCTTGGTTTGAGATCCAAGGCCTCCGGCACATCACGCAGTGCGGCCTCGATCGATTCCGTCTCAAACGTGTCGAGACCCTTCAGAACTGCCTCGACAGCGTCCATGGCACACCCGGCGCCAGCTTTGTCGAGCACCTTCTTGCGAGCTTTGTCGTCGAACTCGACGGTATCGGAGAAGAAGAAACCGACCATGGAAGGAATCTCATCCATGCGTTTGATTCGCTCGGAGACGAGTGGAGCGAGCTTGAGAAGCCATTCCCGGCGTTCCTCGGCCTCAGCCCCTGTCAGCATGCCCTGAGCCGTCAGAAGGGCTGACATACGGTCTGCGAACTCCTCAACCGGCATTTCGCGGATGTACACGCCGTTCATCCATTCGAGTTTGTCCGTGTCGAAGACGGCGGGATTCTTTGAGACTCGCTCGAACGAGAAGTTCTCCACAAGGGTGTCTCGATCGATCATGGTCGTCTTGTCATCGAGAGACCAGCCTAGGAGCGTGAGGTAGTTGAGTATCGCCTCAGGCAGATAACCGAGGTCACGATAGGCTTCGACTGACGTGGCACCGTGTCGCTTGGACAGGCGCTTCCCGTCGGCGCCCCAGATCATGCTGAGATGCGCGAATGTGGGAACTTCGCCGCCCAGTGCTTCGAACACGAGGATCTGGCGGGGAGTATTGGACAGGTGATCGTCGCCACGAACGACATGGGAGATCTCCATCGCAACATCGTCGACCACGGTTGCGAAGTTATAGGTGGGGGTGCCGTCGGAACGTACCAGGATGAAGTCGTCCAACGAGCCGATGGGGAAGGCGGTCTCCCCTCGGATCGCGTCGACGAACGTCACATCGTCGCGCTCCAGAGGAACGGCGAGTCTCCACACATGCTCGTCGCCTCGAGCGATGCGAGCAGCAGCCTCTTCCGTATCGATAGCGCGACACCGGCGATCGTAACCAGCGAAACCGCCAGCTTCACGTGCTGCCTCACGGCGACCTTTGAGCTCATCTGCGGTGCAGAAGCAGGGATATACGGCGTCGTTAGCCTGAAGGGTGACCAGGCCCTGGGCATAGAGCTCGCTGCGCTGCGTCTGGAAGTAGGGGCCGAAGTCTCCGCCTGCGCCGGGTCCTTCGTCCCAGTCGAGACCCAGCCACTCCATGGCACGAAGGATCGCCTGCGTGTTCTCATCGGTCGACCGCTCGGGGTCGGTGTCATCGATTCGAAGGATGAAGTCTCCACCGTGTCGGCGGGCGAACGCCCAGTTGTAGATAGCGGTCCGAGCACCGCCGATGTGCAGATGTCCTGTCGGGCTTGGCGCAAAACGTACACGCACCTGATCCATATCGTGACTCTCCTCGTTCGGTTCGGCCTGCGTCCTAGTGCAGGGCATATCCTACCGCTTTCGTCACTCAAGTGCGGTATCATCCGCTTGAGTGGTTCATGTGTCAGTACTCGTCTCTGGAGGCGCCAAGATGTCTCGACGAATTCCTCGACTGCTCCTGGCAATCGCTCTTACGCTCACGCTCACGCCGCTGGGATCCGCTGTCGGCTCGGTTGAGCCCGCCGTAGCAGCCACAACGGTGATCACCTTGGATCCGGCGATGAGCGACGGCGATTCGGGCTGGTATCTGTCGGCACCCTCAGTGTCTTTCACCTCCGACCAGGGTGGAATGGTCTACTACGCGTGGAATGGCGGGCAGGAGAGCACAGTCTCGGTGATCGCCGGTGTCCCCGCGTTCGTCGACCCCGCGCCAGAAGGTGTGGGAATGCTGTCGGCCTACTCGGTGAACTCGCTGAATGAGACAGAAACACCTCCCGTGACCCAGACGACGGTAGTTGACTCAATCGCGCCCACAAGACCTGTGGCGCTCTCTCTTCATGTCTCCGGATCGGGAGCTCCTGTTCTCACCTGGGATGCTTCGGCTGATAGTGGCAGCGGAATGGACCACTACACCGTTTACCGTAATCTCTCCGGACCGCCGTTCCAGCTGAGTGACGCCATAGGCACGTCCGAGACGGAGTCCTTCACAGACGCGGATGCTCCTGCGGTGGCCGCATACTATGCTGTGGCCGCTTGGGATCAGGCTGGCCACCAATCGCTGCTGAGCGACGCGGTGAGCGTGTCTGCAGACAGAGATGCACCCACCATGCCTGGCGACCTCGAAGCGTGGTTGAATGCGCAGTCATGGGCGCGCGTGAGCTGGACTGCGTCGACGGATATCGGATCGGGTCTCAGCGGCTATGAGGTCAGTCGTCGTCTGGATGCGGGATCGTGGAGCATCGTCGCGACGCTGCCCCCGAACTCCACGTTCTACGATGATCATGATGGTGCCGTCTCATCGGCAGGTACCGTCGAGTATCGGGTACTTGCTTTCGATCGCGCAGGGCTGCAATCCGGTACGGCGGGTCCCGTAGTGGCTGGAGTTGACACGACACCGCCTGATGCACCGAATGCACCTGTTGTCGTGCCCGTGCACACCGGTGAGGTCTCCGGTTCGTTCTCCATCTCCTGGCAGATTCCGGCGGATGCGCTCTCGGGCGTCTTGAGCGGTGAGATGCTCTCCGGTACCAGTGACGACGCGTTGGTGGAGACCACGGGCATCCAGGATGCATCGACGATCGTGGATATCGACGCAGCTCACTCATTGCGCTACTTCGCTGTCAGGTTCGAGGACAGGGCGGGCAATCTCTCGGCACTCTCCCCGGTTGCTGCTGGGCGCAGTATTGCGGTCGTTCGCGCAGCCGGTGCCACTCGGATAGAAACCTCGCACGCGCTCAGCGATGAGGCATTCGACGCGGCTTCGACGGTTGTGTTCGCGTCCGCCGCTGATTATCCGGATGCCTTGGCCGCATCAGGTCTCGCGGGTGCAGTCGACGGACCCGTACTGCTGGTCGGCTCCGGCGCTCTTCCTGTCAGCACGATCGCAGAGCTCCAGCGACTGGGCGCCACGGATGGCTATGTGATAGGCGGACAGATGGCGATATCCGCTGACACCATGACGTCTATCAGCTCCGTATTGTCCGGAACGGTCACGAGACTCTCAGGCCAAAGTCGTTACGAGACTGCGGTGGCTGTCGCCTATGAGATCGCGCGAGTCTCGGGTGCACCGTCGCGGGCATATATCGTCTCTGCCCGAGGCTTCGCGGACGCGCTTTCGGCTGGGCCCGCGGCGTTCACTGAGACCGCTCCCGTGCTGTTCGCGAACGATGCGGTCGTACCGGCAGTGACCCTGTCGGTGCTCCAGGACCTCGGTGTCACTGAAACGATCATTGCAGGGGGTCCGATGGCCGTTACGTCGCAAGCTGAGTCATTGCTTCCTGATCCGCTGCGCCTATCCGGGGCCACACGCTATGAGACCTCGGCCGCATTCGTCGAGTGGGCGTACCAGGAGGGAGTCCTCTATCCCGATCGTCCGGTGATCGCGACGGGTGCGAACTTCCCTGACGGCCTGTGCGCGGCATCGGCCGCGGGACACTTCGCCTCGGCGGTGCATCTCGTCTCTGACGCCACTGTTAGCGCCCTTGCTGCTGACTTGACACGTGATCGTGCATCGTTCGAGTACTGCAGTGTCGCCGGAGGTGTGTTGACCGTCCCGGACAGCACGATCTCGCTCATATTCGATTCGATCTCGGTGCCGTAAAGGAACACTTCTACATCTCTCCCTTCAATGGCTTCTCGCGGCGGTTCTCGCGTGGTAGACTCCTCCTTGTCTCATCACGAGGCGGACGGTACGTGCGTCCGCAGAGGGTTGAGGGACCGCGCCCGGTGAAACCCCGGCAACCGACGTCAGCAATGGCGCACGGTGCCAATTCGCGGCAGACGATTTCGTGCTCGTCTGGAAGATGAGGGAGTAGCCCGAGGCGTCCGGTAACGCCCCCAGCGAAGCCCTTGTCGTGTATGACGAGGGCATTTTTGTTGCCTTCGTCACATGACCGTTCAAGTGTCGTAGTTGAAGGAGGAACCATGCCGGATCGTGAGCACCTGTTCACCTCGGAATCAGTCACCGAGGGTCACCCCGATAAGATGTGCGACCAGATCTCCGATGCCATTCTGGATGCGATCTTCACTCGTGAGATCGAGCTAGCAGAAGAGGGTCGCATCGAAGAAGCTGGCGCCGATTACGTACGTGTCGCATGCGAGACGATGATCACAACAGGTCTCGTCGTCGTAGCCGGAGAGATTCGCACTCACGCCTATGTGGACATCCCCAAGGTCGTGCGTGAGACCATCAAGGGGATCGGCTACACCCGAGCCAAGTATGGCTTCGACTACGAGACCTGTGGTGTGGTCACTTCGATCGACGAGCAGTCCTCCGACATCTCTCAGGGCGTCGATGAGTCCTACGAGGTACAGCGTGGCGAGAAGGGCGACCCGATCGATCTCGTCGGAGCGGGCGACCAGGGCATGATGTTCGGATACGCCTGCAACGAGACGACCGAGCTCATGCCGATGCCGATCCATCTCGCGCATCGACTGGCGCTCCGTCTCACGGATGTCCGCAAAGCTGGTGTTCTCGACTACTTGCGTCCCGATGGCAAGACCCAGGTCACCGTGAAGTACGTCGATGGCAGGCCCGTGTCGGTCGAGAAGATCCTCATTTCCACTCAGCACGCAGACAACGTTGATGTTGAAACCATGATTAAGCCTGATCTGATCGAGCACGTCATCAAGCCGGTGCTCTCCGTTGAGACCATTCCGTGGGAGGACGCAGAGGTCTTTGTGAATCCCACCGGGCGTTTCGTCATCGGTGGCCCCATGGGCGACTGCGGACTGACCGGACGCAAGATCATCGTTGACACCTACGGCGGTATGGGTCGTCACGGTGGTGGAGCGTTCTCGGGCAAGGACTGCACCAAGGTCGATCGTTCCGCAGCGTACGCGGCCCGCTGGGTCGCAAAGAATGTGGTGGCCGCAGGACTCGCGGATCGCTGTGAAGTGCAGCTCGCCTATGCGATCGGCGTTGCGCATCCGCTTTCCGTTCTCGTTGACACCTTTGGAACAGAGAACGTCTCAGTCGTCTCCATTGAGAAGGCTGTCAGTGAGGTGTTCGACCTGCGACCGGGTGCGATCATCCGCGATCTGAAACTCAGGCGACCGATCTACCAGAAGACCGCGGCCTATGGCCACTTCGGTCGTGCTGATAAGGACTTCACGTGGGAACTCTGCGACAAGGCAGACGCACTCGCTGAGGCTGCTGGTCTCAACGACTAGCTCCGAATGTGCATTTCTTGGGCCGCCGACATCGTGGATGTCGGCGGCCTTCTGTATGCTCGTAGAGGTCTGCCGTCACAACCGACATGGGGGATAGGTACTCGTGCACGTCGCACATGTGATTCTCGACATCCCAACACGAGGGCTCTCTGACCCGTTCGACTATGCAGTGCCCGAGGCTCTCAGTGCTCGCGCTACTGTCGGTAGCGTTGTTCTTGTGCCGCTGGGACCACGCGTCGTTGTCGGATACGTGGTGGCCAGGGTGAGTGAATCCGAGTTCGATGAGCCGCGTGAGATCCTCGAAGTTCTCGTGGACTCAATGTTCGACTCCACAGCGGTGGAACTCGCCAAGGTCATTGCTCGCGAGAATGTTGCACCCCTATCCACTGCGTTGCGTCTCTTTCTGCCGCCGGGAAGCTCCCCCCGAGTGGTCGCGCATCTCACGTCGTCCGGACCTCAGCCGGAAAGAGAACCTGAGCGCAGTCTCTGGGGAGCAGCAAGAACGGGGATTGTTCAAGACCGTTTGATTCGCGGTCGGCAAGGAGTTCCCGTATCGACCATCGACCGTATGGTCGCACGCGGGGAGCTCGTGCGTAGATGGGATCTGGTCCGGCCGGGAGTCGGACCTGTCGATGAACGATGGGTCGAGATCACCGCAGCCGGAACGGAATATGAGCCAAAGCCCAACGCAACACTTCAACGATCGATTCTCGATGCCTTATCGGAGGGACCGGTCCGCACCGTTGAACTCAATGCGCAACTGGGTGTTTCGGTAGCATCTGCTCTGAGCCGACTGTCTGATCAGGGTCTCGTCACAATTTACGACCGAAGGCGTATGCGCTCGGTCGAGGTCAATGCACGTCCGGCTCCCCGTCATGAGAGCCTGACCGAAGGCCAGAGAGACGCGTTGGCCGCAATCGAGGCCTCTGAGCCTGGCTCGGTCGTCGTTCTCGACGGAGTCACCGGGTCGGGCAAGACCGAGGTCTACCTTCGGGCGATCGAAGCGGCTCAGCAAAGAGGCCTCGGTGCGATCGTTCTCGTCCCGGAGATCGCGCTGACTCCGCAAACGGTTGGGAGGTTCCGCAGTAGGTTCGGGGATGCCGTTGCCGTAATGCATAGCCGACTTTCTCAAGGTGAGCGTTTCGATGAGTGGGATCGGGTGGGTCGTGGTGAGGCATCTTTGGTCGTGGGTGCTCGGTCCGCACTCTTTGCCCCCGTTGCCCATCTGGGTCTTGTGGTCATAGATGAGGAACATGAGTCCTCATACAAGCAAGGTCAGAGTCCTCGGTATCACGCGCGCACTATTGCGGCCCAACTCGTGAAGTCCCGCGGAGCACGGTTGATTCTCGGTAGTGCCACTCCCGATCTCGGTACGCTTCAGCGTTGCGAGACAGGGGAGTGGATTCGCGTGGCCATGCCAGAGCGAGTAGGTGCAGCGACTCTTCCGTCCATCGAGGTTGTGGACATGGCTCAGGAGTTCGAAGATGGACATCGCTCCATGTTCTCGCGACCTTTGCTCAATGCACTTGCGCATGTGGAGGCGGAATCATCTAAGGCAGTGATGCTTCTCAATCGGCGTGGATTCGCATCGTTCATCCTCTGCCGGGAATGCGGATACGTGCCCGAATGCGAACGGTGCTCCGTGTCACTCACGTTTCACGAGTCGTCAGGAAAACTGGTCTGCCATCACTGTGGATACTCCACTGATCCGCCTCCTGTTTGCCCTCGATGTCAGAGTGCCTATCTGAAGAAGTTCGGGGCTGGAACCGAAAGGGTCGAGGCCGAGCTCTCGGCGGTCACCGGTCTGCCCATCATCCGCATGGACGCGGACACCACTTCGGGAAAAGGCGGTCACGAGAAAGCTCTCGCGCGTTTTGAGGCGCTCGAGAGCGGAATACTTCTGGGTACTCAGATGGTGGCCAAGGGTCTCGACTATCCTGAGGTCACCCTAGTAGGAGTCATAAATGCGGACACCACGCTCCACATGCCGGATTTCAGATCTGCCGAGCGGACTCACCAACTGCTGTCCCAGGTTGCAGGACGGGCGGGTCGAGGTGAGAAGCCTGGCACCGTGGTGATCCAGACGTACTGGCCGGACCACCCAGCGATCCAAGCCGCATCAACACACGACAGGAGGCCTTTTCACGCCCAAGAACTGGCCGACCGTCGTGCGCTCAACTATCCTCCGTTTGGTCGCTTGGCGCGCGTGCTGGTGACGGGAGAGAACCTGGATGCGGTTCGCGAACAATCGGCTGCAATAGCCCGCGCGATCAGTGCGGTCTGTCCACCCGATGTGGTCGTTCTCGGTCCCGGGCCGGCGGCCATCGCTCGCCTCAAAGGTCAGCATCGATGGCACCTGTTGCTCAAGGGAGCGGAGCATAGTGATCTCGCGGTAGTGGTCGGCGCGGCGCTCGACACGATCCACTCTGTGGCCGATGTCACCGTGGCGCCCGATATTGATCCCTACGATATGCTCTGATGTCATATTCTTGAGGTCATCCTAGGGTAGAATCAGACTACGGCAGAATCTTTGCTTTCATCAATGTGAGCACTCGGTCTTATCGTGAGGAATGACGTATGAAGATATTGAGTCACCCTAACCCAGTTCTCAAGCAGAAGGCCCATGAGGTCGACCCTCTCCAAGACGGCGAACTCAGAGGGCTCGTCTC
>DFBG01000006.1:72333-77042 GCA_002367305.1 Actinobacteria bacterium UBA3086
GCATCGTCTCGCGTTCCGACGAGCAAGAGACGGACGAAGAGGCCTGTCTTTCCGTACCCGGCATCTCGGTGGATGTTCCGAGGAGTCTCGCGGTCACCTGTGAGGCAGTGAATCTCGACGGTAAGCCGGTCTCTATCAAGGCCGAGGGGCTCTATGCTCGACTCCTTCAGCACGAGATCGATCACCTCGATGGTCAGCTGATCATCGATCGTGCGGAACCTGATGAGCGAAAGGCTGTTATCCGCAGGTACTTCGAGATTCATGAGGAATCGGCATAGACACCCTGGGGGGTCCACGATGAGGGTCGTGTTCATGGGTACGCCGGATTTCGCCGTACCATCTCTCAGGCACCTTCACCGTGATCATGAGGTTCTCGAGGTCTATACGCAGCCGGACCGGCCGTCCGGACGAGGTCGAAAGCTGCAACCGACGCCGGTCAAGACCGAAGCGCTCGCTCTCAATCTGAGTGTTCGGCAGCCGGTGAATTTCAAGGATCCCATCGAAGTCGATCATCTCGCCAGTCTTGAGCCTGACGTCATATGCGTCGCTGCATATGGACTGATCTTGCCTCAGGCGGTACTCGACGTTCCCCGTTTCGGGTGTATCAACGTACACGCTTCGATACTGCCGCGACTCCGTGGCGCTGCGCCTATCCATCGCGCCATTCTTCAAGGTGACGAGTCGGCAGGTGTGAGCATCATGCGGATGGAAGCAGGTTTGGATACGGGCCCGTTCTGTCGTATTGCTGAGATCGCCATTGCGGATCACGACGTTGTCGGTCTCACGGAGGAGCTCGCAGAGCTGGGAGCGATCGAGCTCATGCATGCTCTCGACGATATAGCCGTTGGAGCCGCCGCATGGACCGGTCAGGATGAATCTCTCGTCACCTACGCCTCCAAGATCGATCGTTCAGACGTCGCGTTGTACCCAGGCCTCACCGTTGAAGAGGCTCTCCGACGTGTCCGCGCTTCAAATCGGCAGGCCGCAAGTAGAGCCCGTATCGACGACACTGCCATGACTGTGGTGGAGGCTTCCCCTTATTCTCAGTCGACGGTCGCTGCGGGGGATGTGGGGGTCATCGACGGTGCGCTCATCATCGGACTGTCCAACGGGGCGATCCGTCTCGATCGGATTCGTCCAGAAGGTCGTAAGACCATGGATTGCGCAGCCTTCTTGTGTGGGGCGCGGTTCGGATCATCGCCCACGTGGGAGGGCCTATCGTGAGTGTCTCACCTGCTCGCTCCGCCGCTCTCGAGGCGCTCTCCAGGATCAGACAGCGGGACGCTTGGGCGCGCGATGCGATTGAGAGTGTATTGGCCGCCAGAGAGCTGAATGACCAGGAGGAGCGTCTCGCACGTAGGCTCACCCTAGGTACGGCGGCCATGCAGGGCACGCTCGATGAGGCAATCGATGGCGTGGTCAGCAAGCCCCGTTCACTGGAACCTGCGGTACGCGATGCACTCAGGATCGCGGTGTACGAGATCCTCTTCATGCGCACGCCAGCACGTGCGGCGGTGCATCAGGGCGTCGAGGCCGTCAAGCACGTTCGGAAGCACGCCGCTGGTCTCGCCAATGCGTCATTGCGCCGTATCGCAGAGAAGGCAGATGAGTTTCCGTGGGGCGATCCGACCCAAGACGACGGGGCGCTCGCACGTGCGACTGGTCACCCGGAGTGGCTCGTGGCGTTACTTGTTCGGGACCTCGGTCGAGATGCAGCACAGGGCATGCTTGAGGCCAACAACGGCCTGGCCCCGCTGGCAGGCATGGTGAACACCTATCTCATGGACGTCGACGAGGTAACCCTCGCCCTGCGCGAGGAGGGCTGCGAGCCCATGACGGTTTCGACTCCTGGAGCAATCACCATGGGTGATGCGTCATCGGCGGTTCATTCGACCGCACTACGCAAAGGTCATTTCGTTGTTTCCGATCGCGGTGCACATGTAGCGCCCATTGTTGCAGCTCCTCAGCCCGGGATGCTCATCGCTGATCTTGCTGCGGGCCGAGGGACCAAGACCGCTCTCCTACAGATTCTTGCTCACGCAGCGGGTGGCGCCGCTAAGGTGGTCGCCACCGACCTGCATGAGTACAAGACGCGGGTGTGTCGTGAGCGTATGGATGAGCTGAACATTCCAGGGGTACAGGTCGCCGTTGCGGATTCCATGAACCGCGAATCATTGGGTGCGGTCCTTGCACCGGGCAGCTGCGATGTGGTGCTGCTCGACGTGCCGTGTTCCGGGCTCGGTACTCTTCGTCGACATCCCGAGAAACGGTGGCGACTGCTGCCTGAGCATATTGAGAACATGGCCGGAATGGGTTCCGCGATGCTCGAGGCCTCAGCGCCGCTTGTCCGCCCAGGAGGTTGTGTGGTGTACTCAACATGCACCGTAACCCGCCAAGAGAACCAGGACGTCGTGGACGCATTCCTGGCAGCGCATGAGGGTGCATTCGCGCAAGGGGATATCCGGGCCCGCGTGCCCGCTGATCTGCAGAAGTTCGTAACAGGGGAGGGCTGGTTCCAGTCCATACCCGAGGAGGGTGGGCCAGACGGACATTTTGTCGCTCTGCTCACGCGTGAATAGTCGCTTTCCGTCGAGGAGGATCTGATGCGCACAACCCGTATCGTGGAAATGCTCGAAGTCACTGAGGCCGCCGCACTGGCCGCAGGACGATGGATGGGCAAAGGCGACAAGATGGCTGCCGATGATGCCGCTGTCGAAGCCATGCGAAAGGCCATGGACGTGCTGGATATTTCCGGCACTGTCGTCATCGGCGAGGGCGAGCGCGACGAGGCGCCCATGCTCTACATTGGCGAGAAGGTCGGTGGGGGTGGAGAGTTGATCGACATAGCCGTCGATCCTCTCGAAGGAACCAATCTCACCGCATACGGTCAGCCTAACTCGCTCGCCGTCATGGCGTTCGGCCCGCAGGGCAGCCTACTGCACGCGCCTGACACCTACATGATGAAGGTCGCGACCGGTCCCGCTGCTGCAGGTATGATCCACGTCGATGCTACACCGACAGAGAACGTGAAGGCCGTCGCCAGAGGGCTGGATCGAGATGTCGGCGACATCGTCGTGTGTATTCTCGAACGTGAGCGCAATCAGGCCATGATCGAAGAGGTGCGCAAGGCGGGTGCGCGGATTCGGCTCATCTCCGATGGAGATGTCTTTGGTGCCGTCGCAACCGCGATCGAGGGAACCGGCATCCATCTCTACATGGGTATCGGCGCTGCTCCCGAGGGTGTTCTCGCCGCAACCGCGATGCGTTGCATTGGCGGTACGTTCATGGGACGTTTTGCGTTCCGTAATGACGAGGAGCGTGCACGAGCGTTGCAGATGTCCAAGTGTGACATCGACGGGGTTCTGGACATGGACTGCCTCGTATCCACGGATGAAGCGGCGTTCATCGCGACCGGTGTCACCGATGGAGAGATGCTGCGAGGCGTCAAGTACTTCGGCCAAGGGGCACGCACGCACTCGGTCGCCATGGATGCGTCGAGTAAGACGGTTCGATTCATCGATACCGTGTACAACACCGGTGTCGAGAAGTTCTGGGTACGGATGGACTAGGAATCCAGCTGCCTACTCGGCGGCTGGGCAGGATTCACATGCAGAGGAGCCGGTGCCTGAACAGGGGGCGGGCTCTTCTTTCTCCGCGGGAGGCTTAGGACGATAGTCGGTGTTGTGGAAGCCGCTGCCCTTGAACACCACGCCGACAGGTGAGAAGACGCGCTTGGTCGAGCCACCGCACTCGGGACATACAACGTCGCCCCTCTGGCCGATGGGTCGAGTGATCTCGAATACGGTGGAGCAGTCTTCACACTTGAAATCATAGGCGGGCATACCAGAGTTCCCTTTCATGCGGAGGCACGTGTGCAGGCATCGAAGCATAGCGACTGGCACCTGCCCTCGCAACTTGCGTTACCCAATCACCACATCCACGCGATATACTTTTGACATGGAATCTATCGAGCGCCCAAAGCGGCGTCCACTCATACCGCGATGGGTCATAGTCGCCACCGTCAGCTTTGCGCTGCTTGTAGCAGCGGGTGTAGGCACGGCCGTCGTCCTCAGGCTCAACGACGAAGTCACCGTGCCGGACGTCACCGGCATGGCGGAAGGTCAGGCCGACATAGAGCTCAGCCGAGTCGGTCTCGATGGGGTCGTGACGGACCGCCGCTTCTCGTCCGAGCCCCGAGGGGATGTGCTGGAGCAGTCTCCGACCGCGGGCACAGATGTGCCCGATGGAGCGGAGATATCCCTGACCTTGTCTGCTGGCACCGAAGAGTTCGTCATGCCCGATATCATCGGAAACGGCATAGTCAGTGCGACATCGATTCTGGAGAGTCGGGGACTTGTACTGAAGGTCGACGTTGTGGAGTCCGACTCTCCATCAGACATCGTGCTCGAGTCATATCCCTCGCCAGGCACTTTCGTGAGAACAGGCGAAACCGTTCGTTTGACCATTTCTGGTGAGGGGACGGCGTCGTCCGCACTCCTTCCGTATCGTCTGGAGGGGATTGTGTTCGTGATCGATCCGGCCCCGGTACCTGATGGTGATGTGGACACGACGCTCGAGGTTGCTCGTCGACTCCAGTCCTTGATCGAAGCTTCGGGCGGTACCTCGATCGTCACGCGTTCTTCATCCGAGAGTCAGACAACGCCAGGTATCAGGCAGTCAAGGGCCACTGTGACCTCCGCTACGGTGGC
>DFBG01000125.1:0-217 GCA_002367305.1 Actinobacteria bacterium UBA3086
GAGACGTTGCTCGCGCGTCGTCAGACTGCTAAGGCTAATTCCGCACAGACTGAGTCAAAGCTGATGCGAATTGCCAACGAGCTTCCCGAAGCACCTCAGCTGCCGAGCGTGATCATCGAGCTTCAGGACATCATGAACAGTCAAGGCCTCGAGTTCTCATCGCTGGCTCCCGGAAGCCCGAGGGAGAAGGAAGCGGGATATTCAGCTGTTCCGATTC
>DFBG01000125.1:290-6597 GCA_002367305.1 Actinobacteria bacterium UBA3086
ATGAAGAGACCCCGGTTGTTGAAGTTGAGCCCGAGGAACGCGTGAGTGTCTCTATGGCTATCGAGGTCTACACGATGGCGCAGACCGAAGCTACGGGTGGCACCGCCGCACCCGCTGCGCCAGCGCAGTAGCGCGAGACCGAGAAGGAGTCGAACGTGGTCGATCAGATGACACCGATGCCGCCACAGGGGACGCCGATTCCTGGCGATCCAGCCAATCCAGCTGCAGGCTCGAAGCAGAAGCGAGTGCTTATCATCGTGATCGCCGCGGTCGTCTTCTTGGCGATTGTAGCCGGCGCAGCGTATGCGCTCACCGTATTCCTTGATTCGTCCGAAGACGATGAATCTCTGAATCCGATTGTCACGTCGCAACCTGAATCATCTGATTCCGAGGTTGCAGTGGAAGCGCCATATGTGCCGAGTAATCCGGCCCCGATCGATCTCAATAAATCAGTGTTCACGTTCCGCAACATCTTTGAGCCTCTGGCGGTTGCTCCCGAAGAGGACGACGTAGTCACAGATGCGAACACTGACGGCACGACCACCGTGGTCACTTCAGGGACTTTGTATCTTCGAGCGATCGTCGTGACCACTGATGGTGACATCGCGGCTGATTTCCTCTACGGGGACACCAACTACGTTCTGCGCGTGGGCGAGCGTATTCCAGACTCCCCGTGGCAGGTCCTTTCCATCGGTTCTGACTCCGTGGTCATGCTATATGGCGACACGCAGGTCACTCTGATCGCTGGTCAGACGGTGACCAAGTAGTCGCAGTCTCAATCGTGTGCGGTCGCTCCGGATGCTAGAATCTGTGCACGGAATCCAGTAACGGAGGGCGCATGAGATATACCACTTCCGGCGAATCCCATGGTCGAGTGCTGACTGCGATAGTCACGGGTGTGCCAGCCGGCATTCTCATTGACCAATCCGCGATCGACGCTGATCTGGCGCGACGTCAAGTCGGCTACGGCCGCGGCGGCCGAATGCGGATCGAAACCGACAAGGCCAACATTCTTTCGGGTGTTCGATTCTCGCGTACCATCGGCAGTCCCGTAGCCCTCGCGGTCTCCAATCGTGATTGGGATAACTGGACTGATGTGATGGCCACACACGGTGAGCCCGTCGAGGGCGCACGTGTCACTGCGCCCCGCCCCGGACATGCCGATCTTGCTGGCGTGCTCAAGACATGCAGCAACGATGTACGCGACGTTCTTGAGCGTGCGAGTGCGCGTGAGACAGCTGCCAGAGTGGCCTCTGGTGCTGTGGCCAAGGCGTTTCTGCGACATGTCGGAGTAGTCGTCAATTCGTTCGTATTCGCCATCGGTGACGCGTCAATGGAGATGCCACACGATGCTTCTGCAGTGAACGCTGAATCCGTTGAGGCCAGCGATGTTCGATGTCCGGACATTGAGGCGTCCACTCGAATGCGCGGTGCGATCGACGCCGCCAAAGCATCGGGGGAGTCTCTGGGCGGTATCTTCTATGTCACTGCAACGGGGCTCGTTCCCGGTGTTGGTGGATATGCAGAGGCGTCGACTCGCTTGGACGCTCGTCTGGCGGCTGCAGCGGTCTCAATTCCCGCTATCAAGGGGGTCGAGTTCGGCGACGGTTTTGCCGGCGCCGTTCGTCCTGGCTCGCAAGTTCATGACGAGATCGAACACGATGGTCCCCGGGGTTTCTATCGCAGCACCAATCACGCCGGCGGTCTTGAAGGTGGTATGACCAACGGTGAGCCGCTGGTGCTGCGCTTGGCTATGAAGCCCATTCCTACACTCATGAAGCCGCTTGCGAGCGTTGATCTCGATACACGAGAGGTCATAGATGCATCCAAGGAGCGTTCGGATGTGTGCGCCGTGCCTGCAGCGGCAGTTGTGGCCGAGGCAGAGGTTGCGTTGGTTCTGGCCGACGCGTATCTCCATAAATTCGGGAGCGACTGCGTGGACGATATCGTTGGTGCACTGCGGGCTTACGAGGACAGGATAAAGTCGTGAATCACGTGTTTCTCATCGGATTCATGGGTGCAGGGAAGACCAGTGTCGGTCGTCTGCTCGCTGAGCAGTTGGATGCCTCGTTCATCGATTTGGATTCACGGATCGAAGCCGCAGCAGGTATGACTATCGTGGATATCTTTGAGACTGGAGGAGAGCCGCTCTTTCGTGAGAAGGAGTCAGCGGCACTTCGGGCCGTGGTGCGTGAGTCGGGCGGGGTCGTTTCGTGCGGTGGCGGAGTTGTCTTGCGCGATGCCAACCGCGCGCTCCTCCACGAGCAGGGGCGGGTCGTGTATCTCCGGGTGACCGCGGGCGAGGCTATCGCGCGCTTGGCTGGAGATGGTTCTCGTCCATTGCTGGCCGGTGATGCCGTCGCCATGGCTCCTGCACTTCTTGCGGCACGCGAGCGGTTGTACCAAGGGGCAGCGACTTTCACTGTGGATACCGTCGGATTGTCTCCGGCAGAGGTGGCGCGTCAAATCGTGGCTGTTCTAGGCGACGCGCAGGTGTCCTCGTGAGCGATTCGATGATCACCGTCCACGTGAGCACGGCGTCACGTTCCTATGACGTGCTCATCGACGAAGGTCTGCTGGTCGGCCTTGGTGGCTGTGTCGCCGAAGTCTCGGATGCTCAACGAATCGCACTCATCAGTGACGAGACCGTGTACGACCTCTATGGAAGCGTCGCGCGCGAGTCTCTTTCCGCGGCGGGATTCGAAGTCAATGAAATCATTATCCCGCCGGGTGAGGCTTCCAAGAACTGGGCGGTTGCGGGGCAGACGCTCGAGCGCCTGGCGGGTCTTGGATTCGGCCGTCGAGATCTCATTGTCGCGCTCGGTGGTGGCGTGATCGGCGATCTGGCCGGTTTCTGCGCCGCTACCTACATGCGAGGCATAGACTTCGTGCAGGTTCCCACCACGCTCTTGGCGCAGGTTGATTCTTCTGTTGGAGGTAAGACAGGCGTCGACCTAAAGGCAGGAAAGAACCTCGCCGGGGCGTTTCTTCAGCCGCTGCTGGTGGTTGCCGATACGGCCGTGCTCGGCACGCTGACAGATGATGACTGGGTATCTGGGCTTGCGGAGATCGTCAAGATGGCCGTACTCGAGAGTGAAGATCATCTACACGCGATCGAGTGCGATGCGGAGGCGCTCCGTGTCAGGGAGATCAGGGCAACTCGCGAGGCGATTGCGCGAGCGGTACGTTTCAAAGCCGAAGTGGTTGCACAGGATGAGAAGGAGTCTGGCGTAAGGGAGTGTCTCAATCTTGGGCATACCCTCGGGCATGCCTTGGAGAACGTTCTTGGTTATGGCGTAGTGCCGCATGGTGTCGCTGTGGGCGAGGGTATGCGTTTCGCAGCTCGTCTCGGTGCGACTCTGCCCGGGAGTTCATTGGAGTTCTACGCTCGGCAGGAGAGCCTTCTCGACGCGCTGGGACTTCCTGCATTGACCTATGAGGTCGATGTTGCGGACATTCACACTGCCATGCGTTCGGACAAGAAGGCACGCGGCGGTGTCGTACGATGGGTATTGCCCATTGCGCCAGGTGTGTGGAGAGTCGAGTCCATCGATGGGGATATTCTTGATGCGGAGCTTGCGAAGTGGGCGACGGCAACCAATGAGGGGTTGATGAGATGATTCGTGTTCTTGTGATGAGTGGGCCGAATCTCAATTTGCTGGGAGGGCGCGAGCCTGATGTCTACGGGACGACCTCTCTGGGCGATATCGAAGCGGCGCTCTCGTCGCGCGCTGCCGAGCTCGATGCACAGGTGAGTTTCGCCCAGTCCAACCATGAGGGCGTGCTCATCGATGCGCTTCAGGCGGCTGATGGGCAGTATGATGCCGTCGTGTTCAATCCGGGTGCTTTCACGCACTACTCGTATGCGATTCGCGATGCAGTCGCATCGGTTTCGGTTCCCGTGATCGAGGTGCACCTCAGCAATATCTCCGCTCGGGAGTCGTTCCGTTCTGTCAGTGTGATCGCTCCGGTGTGCGCAGGCCAGATATCCGGTTTTGGTGCTGCCTCGTATGTACTCGGCCTCGAAGCGGCGGTAGATCTCGGGAGGTCGGCATGAATTCGGATCATCGGCTGTCGACGCTTCGTCGTCGGCTCGCCGAAGAGGAGATACCGGCTGTTGTGGTGACGGATATCCCCAATGTCATCTACTTGACTGGGTTCGATGACGTGTTCGACGCTATGGCTAATGCGGCTCTTCTTGTGACGTCTGAGGTCGCCCGGGTCTATACCGACAGCCGATATGAAACCTCTGTGGCTGCGGCAGCCGAGGGGACTTCTTGGGCACTTCGTGTGCCGAAGGATGCGATGTACATCGCGCTCTGTGAGGACGTCGTTGCCCAGGGTATCGATGTGATCATGCTCGAATCATCAGTGCCCTATGGAAGATTCCGCTTCATCTCCGAGAAGTTTGGCGGGAACGTGCGCGTGGTCGACCAGTTGGTCGAGGGCCTCCGCCAGGTCAAGGAGTCGCGAGAGATCGTGCGCATCAGAGAAGCCGCCGCTGTTACCGATCGAGCGTTCGACCACATTCTCGATTTCATCACTCCCGGGATGACCGAGGCCTCGGTTGGTCTGGAGCTCGAGGTCTTCATGCGGACAAACGGCGGTCACGGTATCGCGTTCGACCCCATCGTTGCCAGCGGACCCAACTCAGCCATGCCCCATGCGGGGGTTAGTGACAGGCGGATCGAGATCGGGGATTTCGTCAAACTCGATTTCGGAGCACGGTACGAGGGCTACTGCTCTGATATGACACGGACGGTGGTCATGGGCTCCGCTTCGGATCGTCAGCGAGAGATTCACGGCGCAGTGCTTGCTGCGAATCTTGCGGGTATCGAAGCCTGCCGTGCCGGTCGAACGGGTGCTGACATCCATGAGACAGCTCGGGCAGTGCTCGCTGAAGCTGGTTTCGGGGAGTATTTCGGACATGGACTGGGTCATGGGGTGGGGCTTGAGATACACGAGCAGCCCAGTTTGAGTCCTCGTGGCCGCAATGCCGTGCCCGCAGGTTCGGTGGCGACGATCGAGCCCGGTGTCTACATTCCGGGATTCGGCGGTGTTAGAATCGAGGACCTGGTCGTTGTCGAAGATGGCGGCTGCACACTGCTCAGTCATTCACCCAAGGAACTGATCGAACTCTGACGCTTGGGTATGCGTCGATTGATACGAAGGAGACCGCATGGCGATCACCACCAACAATCTCAAGACCGGAATGTGCATCTCGTATAATGACAAACTCTGGACTGTGGTCGACTTCCAGCACGTCAAGCCAGGTAAGGGCGCGGCGTTCGTACGGACGAAGCTCAAGGAGGTCCGCAGCGGACGCGTGGTCGATATCACGTTCCGTGCTGGAGAGAAACTTGAAGATGTTCGCATGGAGACCAAGTCCATGCAGTATCTCTACACCGATGGTGACACGTATCACTTCATGGACACTGAGACTTACGACCAAGTCGAGCTCACGGACGAAGCGGTCGGAGACACCAAGCAGTGGCTCAAGGAGAACGATGTCGCACAGCTGCAGTACGCTGGCACTGAGCTTATCGGCGTAGAGGCACCCATGTTCGTCGACCTACTGGTCACGGAGACCGATCCCGGGTTCAAGGGCGACACGGTTCAGGGCGGCACCAAGCCCGCCACGCTCGAGACAGGTGCGGTCGTGCAGGTCCCGATGTTCGTGGAGTCTGGCGACAAGCTCCAGATCGATACGCGCGACGGTCGCTACATCACGCGGGTCTAGTACTCGATTTCAGAGGAATTGTCGGTCGGGCGTTCGTATGACGCCCGACCGTCGTATATACTGTCCTGACCGACGACACGTGGGCGCACAGTGCGCGACGTGTACCCTTCGTACCGCCAAGGAGGATTCCATGCGGCCCGTGCACATAACCGACACAACGCTGCGCGACGCCCATCAGTCCTTGTGGGCGACACGAATGCAGATGGCAGACATGATTCCTGTCCTTGAGAAGATGGACAGCGTCGGCTATTGGTCCCTCGAGGTCTGGGGCGGCGCCACCTTCGATGCCGCACTTCGCTTCCTGGACGAGAATCCCTGGGAGAGGCTGCGCACCATCAAGCAGCACGCTCCGAGGACGCCGCTTCAGATGCTGCTGCGAGGCCAGAACCTCGTGGGTTATCGGCACTACAGCGATGAGATCGTCGATCGATTCGTGCGTGCATCCAAGCGCAACGGCATCGATGTCTTCCGCGTGTTCGATGCGCTCAACGATATCCGAAACGTCGAGGTAGCAGCTCGTTCCATCAAGGACTGTGGTGGTCATTTCGAGGGTGCGATCAGTTACAC
>DFBG01000125.1:6699-15419 GCA_002367305.1 Actinobacteria bacterium UBA3086
CAGGTGGGACTTCCCGTGCACGTCCACTGTCACTACATTGGTGGCATGGCGCCTATGAACTATCTCAAGGCTGCCGAGGCGGGTGCGAGCATTATCGACACTGCGGTCGTCGCGCTTGCTTTCGGTAACAGCCAGCCCGCCGGTGAGATGATCGTCGCGGCTCTCAAGGAGTCGCCGTACGACACGGGTCTCGATCTCGACCTTCTCTTTGAGATTGCCGAGTACTGGGAGGCGGTCCGCAAGAAGAAGAAGCTCAAGCGAGGAGTTACCTCGCTCATGCACATGGAGGTCTTCAGCCACCAGGTTCCCGGCGGCATGCTGAGCAACCTCGTGAGCCAGCTCGAACTTCAGAAGGCCAAGGATCGTCTGCCCGACGTGCTCGAGGAGATTCCCCGTGTCCGCGCGGAAGTTGGCTATCCACCCCTTGTGACCCCGCTGTCTCAGATAGTGGGTACGCAGGCGGTTATCAATGTGCTGACCGGAAAGCGTTGGGCGGTCGTCCCCCAGGAGATGAAGGACTATCTCAAGGGGTTGTATGGAAGAGCTCCCGGACCCATGGACACCGCCATTGTCGAGAAGGTGTTGGGCGACGAGCCACAGCTCGATCCGGATGTCCGGCCCGGTTCGCTGGTGGAGACCACCTACGCGCAAGTCGAAGAGGAGATAGGGGATCTCGCTCGAAGCGAGGAGGACGTGCTCATGTACGCCCTTTTCCCCAATGAGGCACGGAACTACCTGACCCTGCATCAGGAGGGCGCCGAGAAGGCCGTCTTCCTGATGAGCGAAGAGTACGACACAGTCAAGGAGGAAGAGCCCGTGGACGTCAACCAGATCCGGGAGCTCATCAAGATCGTCGAGATGTCAGACGTCAGCGAGGTCGTGGTCGAGGAGGCCGGGGCCAAGGTCATCGTCCGCAAGGGCGTCGCAGGCGCTGACGTTGCCCCAGCAGCCGCTTCCGCTGCACCGGCCGCACCCGCCGAGGATGCACCGCAGGATGTCGCGGTTCGCGACTCGGGCGAGCGTCCCGCGACATGGAAGTCCATTGTGGCTCCCATGGTCGGCACGTTCTATCGCTCACCGTCTCCGACCGCGGATGCCTTCGTGGCCGTCGGTGACTCGGTGGGAGAGGGCGATGCTCTCTGTATCCTCGAGGCGATGAAGCTCATGAACGAGATTGTCGCAGAGGAGGCTGGCGTCATCCGTGAGGTCTGCCTTGCCGATGCCGAGCCGGTCGAATACGGCACTGTCATGTTCTATTACGAGCCGAACGCGTAGGCCTGTGATGTTCGATAAGATTCTTATCGCCAATCGCGGGGAAGTCGCGTTGCGCATCATTCGGGCCTGCAAGGAGATGGATGTCAAGTCGGTTGCTGTCTATTCCGAGGCCGACAAGGACAGCTTGCACACCCGTATGGCCGACGAGGCTATATGTGTGGGGCCGGCGATTTCCGCTCACAGCTACCTCAACGTACCCAATATCATCGCTGCCGCACTCACTACGGGCGCGCAGGCGATTCATCCCGGTTACGGCTTTCTGGCGGAGAACGCGGGTTTCGCACGGGCCGTCATCGACTCCGGACTGACCTTCATCGGCCCCTCGCCAGAGGCGATCGAGCGGATGGGCGACAAGTCCGTCGCACGAGATACCATGATGGCTGCCGGCGTGCCCTGTGTTCCGGGTAGTGCCGGTGCGGTCGATACCGTCGAGGAGGCTCTCACCTTCGCCAATGAGGTCGGGTTTCCCGTGCTCATCAAGGCCTCCGCCGGTGGCGGCGGCAAGGGTATGCGTGTCGCTGAGAGTGCGGATGTTCTCGAGTCCGCCTATGTGGCCGCCAAGAACGAAGCTGCGGCGGCCTTCGGCAACGACGTGGTCTATCTGGAGAAGTACCTTTCTCGCCCGCGTCATATCGAGATTCAGATACTTGCGGATATGCACGGCAATGCTGTTCATCTGTTCGAGCGCGACTGCTCGATCCAGCGCCGTCATCAGAAACTCCTGGAGGAGGCCCCTAGCCCGGCGCTCTCATCTGACACCCGAATCGCCATGGGCGAGGCTGCACTCAAGGCCGTACGGGCTGTTGGATATGTGAATGCGGGCACCATCGAGTTCCTTCTGGACACCGATGGGCGCTTCTACTTCATGGAGATGAACACTCGCGTCCAGGTCGAACATCCAGTGACCGAACAGATAACCGGTGTGGACATCATCAAGGAGCAGATTCGCATCGCTGCGGGCGAGCCCATGCGTCATGCCACGCAAGAGGAGATAGAGCTGCGTGGTCATGCGATCGAGTTCCGCATTAACGCAGAGGATCCCGCGCACGACTTCCGCCCCAACCCTGGCGAGGTCGCCATATTCAATCCTCCCGGCGGGTTCGGCGTTCGCGTCGACAGCCATCTCTACTCGGGCTATCGCGTGCCACCCAACTACGACTCACTGCTGGCCAAGCTCATCGTGTGGGGAGAGACACGCGATGAAGCTATCGCGCGTGCCAGAAGAGCGCTGGACGAGTTCATAGTCGTGGGTATTCCCACCACGATCCCGTTCCATCAGCGGGTCATCGAGAACGAGGCGTTTCGTGCGGGGGACGTATATACTGACTTTATCGACCAGCATATGCAGGGCGGCCGAGTCGCAGAGGGATCGGAGTAACTGATGTCCGAGGAGATCAAGTTGCAGGGACTGGGTGTTGCACCCGGTGTTCTTGAGACCATCGTCACGCTTGCGGCGCAGTCAGTCGAAGGCGTCGCGTGTGTGGGTACACAGGGCATCGTCGGTCTTATGCAGAAGAACGTAGCCAAGGGTGCTCCGGGCGTGGAAGTCGTCGTAGCCGACGACGCCGCCATCTCGGTCACACTTCATATTGAGGTCGAGTACGGCAAGCCATTGCGTGCCGTTGCCTCGTCAGTCCAGGATGCCGTTGCCGACGCCATCACAAGTCAGATCGGCTCTGAGGTCGCGCAGGTCGACGTGTTCGTCGACGGTATCGTCTTCGACGGCAACTGACACTCCAGGAAAGGCGCATACAGTACATATGCTTGAGCGAAGCAGGGCACGCCGACAGGCGTTGCACATCCTCTATCAGCGTGAGATTACCGGCGAGACCGTCGAGAAGATTCTGAACACCCGATCCTTCAATCTGGAGGAGGGTGAACCCAATGATTTCTGTCGCTCCGTGGTCGCGGGCATCCAAGAGCATCAGGCGGAGATCGACGTCACGATAGACCGGATATCCGAGAACTGGGTCGTGTCCCGTATGCCGCTCGTTGACCTCAACATTCTGCGGCTGGCGGTCTATGAGATACTTTTCGTCGACGAAGTGCCTGATTCGGTCGCCATCAACGAGGCGGTGGAACTGGCCAAGAACTACGGTGGGGATGACTCGTCCAAGTTCGTGAACGGTGTTCTCGGCCGAGTGGCCGAGGAGCACGTCGGCGCTGAGGAAGGGACTGACGGCTCAGATGACTGAGAGCGACTACACCTTCGATCAGGCTCGAGCTCGTCTCGAGGAGATCGTGACGCAAGTTCGCAAGAAGGACGTCTCGCTCGAGAAGAGCCTCGATCTTCTCGAGGAGGGCGTGCGCCTCGCTAATGTCTGTACCGAGCTTTCTGACCACACCGAGTGGCGTAGGGTGGCCGACGAGGCGGAGAGTGAAGCGAACGAGAGTGAGACCGTGCCTTTGGATTCCGTATCCGATGAGCAGGTCGCTGCGTCCGAGAGTGACGTTGAGTCGGCGGAGGATTCAGAGGAAGAATTCGTCGATGACGCACGTGATGGGGAAGAAGTCTCTGACTCAGACGGTTCAGCGGACTCCGGGTCGGATGTGGCGGACCGGTAACGCAAGGGTTACGCCACGTCCCTTTCGTTTGAACGAGCGCTTTCGCGCGCAGTATGCTTCAAGTGGTAGATGAATGGACTCCGTCCACCGAGCACCTTGGAGATGATCGCTCCTTGAGCGACGAGCGTATCCTTGACGGCATCGCATCACCCGAGGACCTGAAGGGTCTCGATCGTGATGAGCTTCAGCAACTCGCGGTCGAGATACGTGATGTGCTCATCCACACCGTCTCCGAGACTGGTGGACATCTCGCTCCTAACCTCGGCGTCGTCGAGCTCACGCTCGGCCTGCATCGAGCACTCACTTCTCCTGCGGATCGGATCGTCTGGGATGTGGGTCATCAGAGTTACGTCCACAAACTCATCACCGGTCGGCTAGAGGGTTTCGATACGCTTCGCCAGTACGGCGGCGTATGCGGTTTTCCCAAGAAGGCCGAGAGCCCCTATGACTCGTTCGACACCGGTCATGCCTCCAACTCCCTGTCTCTCGCGCTCGGTCTTGCCGAGGCACGTGACGCGGTCGGCGGCGACGAGACTGTCGTCGCAGTGATCGGGGACGGGTCGCTCACCGGCGGTATGGCGTTCGAGGCGCTTAATCACATGGGCCATCTGGGCACGCGAGTGATCGTCATTCTCAACGACAACGAGATGTCGATCTCCGAGAACGTCGGAGCCCTATCCAGCTACCTAGGAAGGGTTCGTCTCGACCCACGCTACAACCGTCTTCGCGACGATGTCGAATCCGCATTGTCTCGCACACGTATCGGCGCGGCCATGGTGGCTGCCGGCGAGGCGGCTAAGGAGTCGTTCAAGCAGCTCGTGGTACCCGGAATGCTCTTTGAGGAACTGGGGCTTACCTACGTCGGTCCCATCGATGGGCATGACGTCGAGAAGGTGGAGTCCGCGGTGACCATGGCGATGGGCGCGGACGGTCCGGTTCTCATCCATGCAGTGACACGAAAAGGTCAGGGCTACTCACACGCCGAGGAGCGCCCATCGGCATTTCACGGTCTGGGCCCCTTCTCCATTGAGACCGGTACCGTCAAGAGTTCCGGTGGGCCCATAAGTTACACCGGTGCGTTCAGCAAGGCACTCATAGCGGAAGCTCAGAATGATGATCGTATCGTTGCGATCACTGCAGCGATGCCGACTGGCACCGGACTCGATCGTTTCGCTGATGAGTTCCCAGAGCGGTTCTACGATGTAGGCATCGCAGAGCAGCACGCCCTGGGTCTAGCGGCGGGTTTGGCGACAGGTGGCAGATTGCCCGTGGTGGCGATCTACTCCACGTTCCTGCAGCGTGCATACGATCAGGTGATCGAGGATATCGCCCTTCAGAATCTCCATGTGGTGCTGTGCTTGGATCGCGCAGGACTCGTCGGCGAGGATGGCCCGACGCATCATGGCGTTTTCGACATGACCTATCTTCGCTCGGTGCCCAATCTGATGATCATGACACCCGCGGATGAAGCCGAGCTCGTGGACATGCTGCATACCGCGATCAAGGCGACAGGCCCCGTGGCCATTCGATACCCGCGCGGCAAGGGTCGTGGAGTACCGCTGCCGGACGTGCCTTCTGTGCTGGAGGTTGGAAAGGCGCAGACTCGGCGCACGGGTACAGACGTCGCAATCCTAGCCTTCGGGCGAATGGTCGGAGTGGCGGAGGAAGCTGCCGAGCTACTGGGTGAGAAGGGAATCTCGGCCACCGTCATCAACATGAGATGGGTCAAGCCGATAGATACGGAAGCCGTTTCCAAGGCTGCCGCCTCTCATAGCCTTCTGATCACCGTCGAGGAGAACACAGGGCAGGGCGGTGCTGGCGCAGCGGTTCTTGAGGTTCTCGCTGATATGAGTGTGCAGGTGCCATTCCTCAAGCTCTCCATACCAGATTGCTTCGTCACACACGGTGCCATGAGCAAGCTCCTCGCCGAGGTCGGCCTCACTCCTGAAGGAGTTCGTGACTCGGTGATGGAACGACTTTCGGCTTTGAATGAATCAACCGAAATCGTCAAGGATGAGGGCCATGGCGCGGCATCGGGCCGACGTAGTACTCGCTGATCGGGGGCTGTTTCCCTCGCGTGAGCAGGCCAAGGCCGCAATCATCGCTGGTCAGGTTCGCGTTGACGGCGAACTTGTCAAAAAGGCCGGTCAGGACGTGGACCCGGCTGCTGAGTTCGAGATCGAGCAGAGGTCACGTTTCGTCTCCCGTGGTGGACAGAAACTTGACGGTGCACTGGAGACGTTCGGTGTGGATGTCGCCGGATTGCGGGGCATCGATGTTGGGGCTTCGACGGGGGGATTCACTGACAGGCTGCTCCAGGGTGGAGCTGTGTCCGTGTGCGCTGTCGATGTCGGCTACGGTCAGCTCGCCTGGGAACTGCGAAACGACGAACGCGTGGCCGTGTTCGAGCGAACCAACATTCGTCATGCGGATCCCCAAGTACTGGGCGCTCCGTTTGATATCGCAGTGATCGACGTTTCTTTCATCGGCCTGGCCAAGGTCCTACCTCACGTACTGCCGATGCTTACCGATGAGGGCCAGTTGGTCGCATTGGTCAAACCTCAGTTTGAGGCTGGTAAGGGACGTGTGGGAAAGAAGGGTGTGGTGCGTGACGCGCAGGTGCACACTGACGTGCTCGATGCGATATGTCGCGTGATCACAGACTCCGATCTTGTGGTGCGAGGGCTGACCTGGTCGCCTATAAAGGGTCCGGAAGGTAACATTGAGTTCTGGGTGTGGGCGTCTCGAGCCGGCAAGTCTGTCGTCGAGACCCCTGGGTCCATCGTTGAACATGCCCATAAGACCTTGGGAGACTGACGTGCGCGTACTGCTGGTACCCAACATATCGAATCCGATCGCCGTCAAGGCGGCGTGCGAGCTTGCCACGTGGTTGTCTGCGCAGGGGCTGGAGCCGATTCTGGCAGGGGAAGACGCCGCTGCCTGTTCCATGGGTGACTTCGGGGTTCCGGTCAGTGAGATCGAGGAACCGGGCCTTACGGTGGCACTGGGCGGAGATGGAACGATCCTCAAGGCCGTTCATCTGCTGCCGCGCGTCGAGTTGCCGGTTCTGGGGGTCAATCTGGGACGCCTCGGCTTCATGACCGGTGCCGCCATCGGCAACCTTCGTGAGTCGGTCTCGACCGCTCTTGCAGGAGAGGCGTGGGTCGAGAGGCGATCCACGCTGGAGGCCACCGTGCATATGGATGGTCGCGAGGTTGGCCGATATCGCGCGCTCAATGAGATCGCCATCTCGCGGGGCGCGTCGCCTCGCGTGATCAAGATCGAGACCTGGATCAACGACATCAGGATATCCTCGGCAATCTGTGACGGGGTTATCGTGGCGACTCCCACAGGATCGACTGCCTACGCAATGTCCGCCGGCGGACCAATCGTTTCGCCGACAGTGCATGGACTTGTCGTCGTGCCTGTTGCGCCGCACACGCTTGCGGCAAGGCCGATCGTGACCGGAACGAGTGATGTGGTCGAGCTCAAGCTCACGGATGCGAATCGAGCGGACTCGTGCGTCGTGATCGACGGCGAGTCCGTGCCGTGCCGACAGGCGGTCGAGCGTGTCGAGGTCAAGCGCGGGAGTCACGACGTACTTCTGCTCAAGTGCGATGGTCGAGATTTCTACGAAGTGGCCGCCACTGAATTCCTCGGAGGGTGACCGTGCTCGAAGAGCTGCATGTCCGCGATCTCGCTCTCATCGAAGAAGTCTGGCTCGAGTTCGGCTCAGGTATGACGGTGCTCACTGGTGAGACCGGTGCGGGGAAGACCGCGCTGGTGGAAGCTCTCAAGTTGCTTCTGGGTGAGCGCGGTGATTCGACTGTAGTGCGCTCTGGTTCGGCGTCCGCACTGGTCGAGGGCCGATTCTCCACTTCTGACGATGGAGAAATCTTTGCCAAGCGAACCATTTCCGCCGAAGGGCGATCGCGTTGCATGCTGAATGGTGAGATGTCCACGGTGGGACTTCTCGCCGAGGAACTGGGTGGTCTTGTCGATCTTCACGGTCAACATGACCATCAGGCTCTTCTGCGTCCTGCGAGACATATGGGGTACTTGGACGCCTACATCGGCGGCGGTGTGATCGCTGCCAATGAGGCATACCAGTCGGCTCGAGAGCGATATCGGGCTGCGAAGGCAGCATTGACCGAGCTTGAGACTGCTCTTGCCGACAGGGAACGTCGTGCGGACTACCTCCGATTCGTGATCTCTGAGATCGGCGCGGTGTCCCCAGAGCCCGATGAGGATCGTGTGATTGAACGCAAGTTGCCGGCTCTGCGACACGGGGAGCGTCTGGCGGAGTCCGCGAACGAGGCGCGCTCGGCTCTGCGGGGTGATGGGGGAGCCGTCGATTCTATGGCACGCGCCTCCGCCGCTCTCTCTCACGTGGATGGGCTTGATCCAGATCTGGACGAACTGGCTCGCAGGCTTCATGGACTTCTCACCGACATGGACGACCTGGGAGCCGAGCTTCGTGCGTACGGTGAGGGTGTCGTGCATGATCCGGCCGAACTCGATGCTGCGGAGAACCGCCTTTCCGCACTGACCGCTCTCATCAAGAAGTATGGACCGTCACTGCAGATGGTCATTGAGACGAGAGAGTCCTCCCTGACCGAGCTGGAGATGCTCGATGCGGGAGAACAGGGACTCAGGCGAGCCGAAGATGATCTCAACAGGGCGGAAGAGGCACTTCGTTCTGCGGCTCAGAGTCTCCGTGAGGTTCGCGTCGCTGCGATTCCCGGCTTCGTCGATGCGCTGGCCTCTTCGGTGGCGGAGCTCGCTATGGATGGTGCGCGATTCGATGTGGAGATGACGCAGCTGCCCTTTGAGGGGTGGACCGCCGATGGCTCTGATCGGGCCGAGTTCATGTTCGCTCC
>DFBG01000125.1:15484-15690 GCA_002367305.1 Actinobacteria bacterium UBA3086
GGTGTGCTCGGCGATGCGGACGATGTGTCGATCCTCGTGTTCGATGAGGTCGATGCGGGAATCGGTGGTACGACCGCACATGCAGTGGGAGCCCGGCTCAAAGAGCTGGCCGAGCAACATCAGGTGCTTGTGATCACTCATCTTGCGCAAGTGGCGGTGCACGCCGACCACCACCTCGTGGTGCGCAAGGAAATCGAGGGTTCATC
>DFBG01000125.1:15712-17933 GCA_002367305.1 Actinobacteria bacterium UBA3086
CGCATGCTCTCTGGAGGAGATAGTGAGACCTCGCTCTCGCATGCTCGCGAACTCATGAACGCTGTGGGCCGTTTCTAGATCTTGCGACCCGGCATCAGTCGGCCGAGGACCCGTTTGGCCATGTCAGCTGCGACTGAGATCTCTTGGACACGCATGAGCGCTGCCAATCCATACGTGATCGCCAGTCCCGAAACACCAGCGAGCGCCAGCTGAACCAGGAATCCGCCCGTCCAGTCCAGGATTTCTGCTGTGACCGAGGTAATCCACCATGCGGCGAGGCCGCCAATCAACGAGGCTCCTGCGACACGGCCCAGTGACCAAGTGATGACACCGATGTCGAAACCTCCAAGGCGGCGATAGAGGATCGTGAGCAGAGTGACAAGGCTCAATGCGAAGAAGATCGCGTCGGCGATGGGAATTCCTTTGAGGCCGACACCGGCCCATCCCGCGACACCTGAGGTCAGTCCCGCGTAGAGCGAGACCTGGAGCACAGTAAGCGCCACGTTCGCGATCATGGGTGTGCGTGTGTCCTGCAACGAATAGAAGGTCTTGAGTACGAACATGTAGGCGGCGAAGAAGAAGAGGGCGACAGCCCACCAAGTGAGTATCTCGGCGACGACGGGAACGTCCTCGGCGGTGAAGCGACCGGCTTGGTAGAGCGTGATGAGGGGTTGCGCGAGAGCGATCAGCATGGCCGCCATGGGGATGATCAGGATGCCTGTTGCACGAAGTCCTCTGGAGAAGGTTGACTTGAATGCATCCCAGTCAGCGGACTCTGCGTGATCGGAGAGTTCGGTGAAGATGGCGGTCGCCAAGGCAACGGCGAATACGCCGTAGGGAAGCTGATAGAACATCCACGCATAGAGCAGGGTTGCGGGGCCTTCAGGTGAGGCTTCGAATGCATAGGCGTTCCGGAAAGAGACACCGACCAGGTTCGTGACTACGTAGAGGGTCGTCGGGATGAACAGTTTGCCCATGCGGCGCAGTCCCGGGTGTTTGAAGTCGATTCGCGGAGTGTATTTGAATCCGAGTTTGATAAGAGCGGGGACTTGGACTGCGAACTGTGCCAGAACGCCGACCGTGGTGCCGATGGCCAGCCCCATTTTTGCCAGTTCCGGATTCGAGGAATGATACGGCACGTAGAATCCCAGGAGTGTCACGATGACGACGATATTGTTGAATATGGGTCCCATCGCGGGCCAGGCGAACTTGCGCTCAGCGTTGAGCGCACCGCTTATCACCGCTCCGACGCCGTAAAAGACGATCTGTACGGCGAAGAACCTGAAGAAGTAGGTGGCCAGAGCCGCATCTTCAACGCTGATTCGGAATGTCTGCGTTCGCACGAACGGTTCGGCGAACACGGTTCCCAGCACAGCTACGATCCCCAGGCCGATCGCGGTGAGGTTGATCAGGTAACTCGCGAACCTCCACGCATCCTCTTCGCCGCCGCGTTCGCGTCGCTCAATGAGCACGGGGATGAACAGAGAGGAGATGACTCCTCCCGCAACGAGTTCGTAGATCATGTTGGGGATGTTGTTCGCGACACCATAGGAAGCGGCCAGCGCCGTCACGCCCAAGGCATAGGCGATGGCCCAGGTCCGGACGAAACCCGTAACGCGAGACATGGCGGTCGACACGGACATGGTCGCGGTCGAGCGCGCGATAGAGGGTTTGCTGATCGAAGCCTCCTACGTGGTGTGCGATGGCGAGAGCACCTGAAATCCGTCCTATTGTATCGAAGCGCGGGTCATGATGTTGATGCCGTTGGGTGATCGAGTCTAAGGGGATACCGAGCGGTTGCGGGATGTTGTGGGAAATCGTGCGAAATCGCCCTGCGATTCACGTCGCGGTTGGGCTATACTCGTCGTGGGCTCCTTGCTCCGGTTGCTGCGAAATGCAGTGCCGTTCGGAATGACGTTCCCCCAGTTTCACGCGGTCCTTGGCTACGCGCGTACGCATGCAGCCGTACGGTGAGACGCGGGTATGAACAGATATACGTTCGAAGCGATGGAGGCTGGAAGGAACACATGGCAAAGCACATCTTCGTTACCGGAGGCGTCGTCAGTTCGCTAGGCAAGGGCATCACTGCTGCTTCTCTTGGCCGACTGTTGAAAGCGCGTGGTCTCAAGGTCAAGATCCAGAAGTTCGATCCGTACCTCAACGTCGACCCGGGAACGATGAGTCCTTTCCAGCACGGCGAGGTTTTCGTGACCGATGATGG
>DFBG01000070.1 GCA_002367305.1 Actinobacteria bacterium UBA3086
GACGAGACCCGACGTCGATCGATGTGGCCGTAATGATGCGCGGCGGCGCTTCCATGCCCGCCACGTCGCCGAGAACGATCTCCGTCGAACCGCCTCCGATATCGTTCACGAGCACGCCGCTACCCGTGACCTCCACGGTGGCGCCCGCGAAGGAAAGCTCCGCTTCACGCCGCCCGGCGATCACCTGGGGACGCACTCCACACGACTCCAGGAGCGCAAGAAACTCATCGCCGTTCTCAGCGTCTCGCGAAGCGGATGTCGCCACCGCCCTATACATCTCGACACCGTTCGCCTGCATCTCCTGCACGTAGCGGGTCATGCACGCCGCCACGCGTTGCATGGCTGGAGCCGAGAGCCGTCCCGTTGCGGGAAGCCCTTCGCCCAGATGCGTGATGTCGACGCTGCGTACGATCTCGCTGATACCTGCCGACGAGACATCGGCAATGAGCAGTCTCGCGGTCACCGTACCGATGTCTATGGCAGCCAGTCGGCGCGTGCGGGTGTCAGTCATGAGATCTCCTCGGCTTGGGGAGAGCTCAGATACTTCGCGCAGGCGTCATCCGGACAATCGAGGTTCAGATGTGAGAGCACCTCTTCGCCAACCGGATCATCGATGCCGGCGAGGAACGCGGCGGCATGAGCGTGCAGGCACTTGGTCTTGAGCGAATCGCGCAATCCCGCGATGCCGACCGACGCACAGGGATCGTCCCCGCGCGCCTCCTGCGACCGCAACGAGCGATATGTGGCATCGGCTCGCGCCATGCGGCCTGCAAGATCAGGATCGGCTGCAAGGCGAGCGGCACTTTGCGCCACGCCCCCATCCGACTCGATCCGACTGATCCCCTCAACGAGCCAAGGGCAGGAGAGCCAGAAGAGCGTGGGAAAGGGAGTGCCGTCCACAAGGGAGGGAGGGGTCGCGATCACACGGGGCCGATTGTGGCCACATCGCACTGCGACGCGCCACGGACTCCGCGGCGCGCGACCGACCTGTGCGGCGACGATCGTCGCATCCATCACGTCCAAGCCTGTCTCGTCGCCATGTGAGGTCATTCGATGCCGAACACCATGTCCAGGAGGTCCTGCCAGAACGTATCCTCCGCGATCCCTGAGTCGGCGATCTCCGCCGGACGATCCACAACGGATTCGTCCTGCGTGTCCATGACCACGTAGGCGTTCTCGCCCTCCTTGACCATGCCGAGCGTCTGCCGAGCGACGTCTTCGACCCCCTCGGGAGTCTTGAGCCGATCGACCTGCTCACGAAGGTCATCGTTGCGAGCCTGTAGGCCCTGAAGCTCCATTTCGAGACGCGCCTTCTCGCGCGTTTCGCGGTACTGCACTCGCGCAGCCGGATAAAGGGACCACGCCGCGAGGATCATGACGAGGATCACGGTCACTGGCATGAGATACGAGCGGGAACGTCCCCGCTTGCGAGCAGGAGCAGAGGTTGAGGAACCGCGACGTGACGACCCGCTCTTGGAGCGAGTGGTGCGCGTACCGGTGGAAGCGCGACGGCGCGACGATGAGGAGCCACCCTTGGTGGTCCTGGCACGTCCGCTCGCTGTCGCCCCGTTCCGCGATGAGGTCTTTCGGGCCATATGCTACTGAGTTCCTATGAGAAGGCCAGCGAAGCCGTACGGGCATATGCGCCCGCATCAACGCGAATGATACCACACGAACGCCGATGAAATAACCTCGACGTAAGGTCGAGGTTTAGGCCATCAGGGCAACGCTCGAACAAGAATCGAGTCCGTCGATCCTGGAACGTGTGAACCGCGACCCGCAGTGAATGCGACCCTCTGTCCCGAAGCGGCAAACCCCGCTGCAACGATCTCCCGGGAGATCGAGTCGATCATTTCATCGGTATCGTCAGGCAATGGCACCACGAGCGGACGCACGCCCCAGACCCATTGCATGGATCGGGCAACGCCCTCATCGGCGGTCACGGCAATGATTGGAACAGGCGGACGATAACGCGCCACTGCGCGCGCCGTCGCACCGGACTGTGTCGCCGTGACGATGGCTGCTAGTCTCAGATCCTGTGCGAGATCGCACACACCCGCACTCACCGCTTGGGTCACGTCTTCTGTGTCACCAGCCGACGCACGATCCCACGTCACATGCGCGATTGATTCCTCGGCAGTCAGGGCGATACGCGCCATGGTCCCCACCGCATGTTCGGGATAGTCGCCCACCGCTGTCTCAGCGGAGAGCATGACCGCATCGACCAGGTCGAAGATCGCGTTGGCCACATCCGATGCCTCAGCTCGCGTGGGACGAGGAGAAGAGGTCATCGATTCGAGCATCTGTGTGGCCACAATGACCGGAACACCCGCACCCCTACACATCTGAATGATGCTGCGCTGAAGAACCGGCACTCGCTCCGGCGATGTCTCGACACCCAGATCCCCCCGGGCAACCATGACCGCATCGGCCTGTGCCACGATCTCCTCCAACTGAGCGATGGCCTCATGCTTCTCGATCTTCGCCACAATGGGCACCACGCGATCGCCCATGAGACTCCGAAGTGCTTTCACATCCTCGGGACCGCGAACGAACGACTGCGCCACTGCATCGACGCCGGCCTCAAGACCCCACGCGAGGATTCTGCGATCCCTTTCGGTTATCGCGTCGACTCCCAGCGTGGTGCCGGGAACGTTCACTCCCTTGTGACTCGAAAGGGGCCCTCCCACTTCCACACGCGTGATCACTGATCCGTGATCGACCCCCGTGACTTGCAGCTCGAGCCGACCGTCATCCAGCATGATTCGATCACCGGCTACCACGTCGTCGGCAAGACCGCCATATGTCACACAGGCGCGCGTATGATCGCCAACGCATGCGCCGGGAACCAGTCGGAACTCGTCACCAGACTGAAGCTCGGTTCCCGAAGCGACTTCTCCCACTCGCAACTTGGGACCGGCGAGATCGAGGAGTACGGCCACGTGCTCTCCGGCAAGCGAAGCTGTCTCGCGCACCGTCCTGAGACGGGCTGAGAGTTCCGGGATGTCCGCATGCGAAGAGTTGAGCCGCGCGACGTTCATTCCACGGTCGATGAGCGCCGCGAGAACCTCGGGGCGTTCGGTTGCCGGACCGATTGTCGCGATGATCTTGGTACGACGCATACTTCCTCCTCGTGTCCGAACGACCCGTCCGCCGCTCGTCTATGACTATTCCACTCATTCGAGTGTTCGACCACTCGGCGTTCGAGTCCTATAGTTGAGATGTCGCTCAGCGACCGCAGGGGGATGCGATATGGATGGGGGACCCCGTGCACAACCACACGCTCAGGTCGATGGTCATCGTGCTTCTGTTGTTCGCCGTCATTGGTGGTATCGCAGGATTTCTCTGGGCGGCGCCGCGCTGGACCGCAACGGACAGGGATCGTGTCGTCGCTGCACGCATGGAGCCCTATCAGCAACTCAATCTCAAGGACTTCGAAGACGCCACGCCCTCGCACTACTACGTCGACATGCGCCTCATCGCCCAGTATGTGCGCGAGGGTGAATACGCGAAACCTCCCGGTGTGGACGCCGCCGGAATCCCCTTCATCGATCACACCCACGACGTTGTCGTAACGGATCTAGACTCCGCAACGTATGATCCGATCACGATCTCCCAATACGCCCTGGGTCGCTACGAGGAGTACCTCCATGGCGAGGAGGCCGCAATCACTGATTTTCTCATCCAAGCCGAGTGGCTGCGAGACCACCTTGAGCACGACGGGACGCTGCCCATCGGATTCGCAGTTCCCTCACGTGATCTCGAACCGGGTTGGATATCCGCAATGGCGCAGGGCGAGGCGATCTCCGTTTTCGTGCGTGCATATGTCGAAACCGCCGACGAGGAGTACTTGGCCGCCGCTCTCTCGGCATTCGAGCCATTCACGCGGAGCGTGCAGGAGGGCGGCGTCACCTGCCGGGATGAGGCGGGAACATGGCTCGAGGAGTACCCCCAGTATCCACCGAGCCACGTGCTCAATGGTGAGATCTTCGCAGCGTTCGGCCTCTATGACCTGCTCCGTGTAACCGATGACGACATCGTCCGGGAGCTTCTCGATGACACAGCCGACACCTTGGTCGATAATCTCTACCGATACGAACACGATGGGTGGGTCATCTACGAACTTGGAAGCGACCAGCTCGCCGGAAAGACCTACTATCCGCTGCAGATAGATCAACTGAGAGCGCTGGGAGCGCTGGTGAACGATGATCGGATCACCTCGATTGCCAACAGGTGGGCTGAGCCGCTCGAGCATGAATCACGGTGGCTCATCAAGCGATCGTTTGTGCGTGCACGGGAGCGAATCGAGGCTAAGCTCGGCGACTAGGGCAGATGAAGCCTCACCGTGCCGTCATCGGTCCTCGGACGCCTCAACCGATTCATCCTTGGGCAGGCGCACGATCTGCACATGATCTCCATGCCGACGCACGGTGACCTTCTCCTTGCCCAGTCGATGCACGGCAGTTCGAAGGTTCCCATACAGACGATCCACCCCACGCTCGTCAGTGAGTATGAGCAAGGCTCTGTCGCCCCCTGCGAGGAAATAGCGCACGAGACGGGTGGCCGCACCACGCGGTGGCGGGAAAGGCACCTCGATCTCGCGGGCGTCGACCTCCCACTCTTCGTTGGTCTCAGCCAGTTGTGGCACCCAGTCCTCAACATCCGCAACAAGCAACGCAACCCGATGGATATCCTCGCCCTCGCCCGATTCCGATAGCAGCCGTACCGTGATACCGAGTCCCCGCAAGGACGCACCGCGGGCGAGATACGCCCAATCGAGCGAGCCATCGTCATCGAGCAACATGACCACACGGTAGCGAACGTGATTGGCCAGCTCAATCAGAAGACGTGCCAATCCGCGTCCCCTGCGAGGAGTGAACGTCACCACTCCGACGTCGTAGGACTCGTCGTGCAGGAGATCCTCGGCCATTCCCTGTTTCACGGTGAGATGCGGAGACTCCGATGCGTCAGAGGAAAGAAGTCTCCGCAGCATTCCGGCCGACGGCTCGAGTGCAGTGAGATGCCCGACATGCTGCAGCAGCGGTCGCGTGAGAAGGCCGGTGGCAGCACCGACCTCAAGCACGTTGGAACCCGCGGGAACGGCTTCGAGCAATGCCTCAATGACCTCGGGAAAGACTCGATCCTTACCGAAATCGATGTCGTATGTGTCCGCTACGAATCGCTCGCGACGCTCAAGTGCAGACTCGAGCGTCACACCGTGCTGCTCGAGTGAAGCCTCTTTCTCGCGACGACCTGTGGGCACCATTCCCGACTCCGCATTCTCGAACGACTGCCGTCTCAGCTCAAGTTATAGAACGCTCCCAGACCGGGGTACTCCGATGAATCCGCAAGTTCTTCTTCGATGCGCATGAGCTGATTGTACTTTGCCACGCGATCGCTTCGCGCCGGAGCACCAGTCTTGATCTGCCCTGAGTTCACCGCGACCGCAAGATCGGCGATTGTAGTGTCCTCGGTTTCGCCGGAACGATGCGAGATCACGCACGTATAGCCGGCCTGCTTGGCCATCTCGATCGCGTCGAGCGTTTCGGTGAGCGTGCCGATCTGATTCACCTTGATGAGAATGGAGTTCGCCACACCCATGTCGATTCCCTTGCGCAGACGCTCGGTGTTGGTGACGAACAGGTCGTCGCCCACCAGCTGAACCGTTTCGCCCAAGCGCTCGGTCAGCAGTTTCCAGCCCTCCCAATCGTCCTCGGCCATGCCGTCCTCGATACTGATGATCGGGTAGCGTGCAGCCAGATCGACCCAGAAGTCCACCATCTCTGCCGAGGAGAGCTCTCTCCCCTCGCCTTTGAGCATGTATACGCTACGCTCTTCGTCGTAGATCTCTGTGGTGGCCGGATCGAGCGCGAAACGAATGTCATCGCCAAGCGCATAGCCGGCCTTCTCGACCGCATCGGAGATGACCTGCAGCGCCTCCTCGTTGCTTCCCAAGTCGGGTGCGAAGCCGCCCTCGTCGCCTACACCGGTGGCCAAGCCGCGCTCCTGCAGCACCTTCTTGAGCGTGTGGTAGATCTCGGTGCACCAACGAAGTCCCTCGGTGAACGTGGGCGCGCCGACCGGCATGACCATGAACTCCTGGAGATCAACGTTGTTGTCGGCGTGCATGCCACCGTTGAGGATGTTCATCATGGGGACCGGCAGACGGTGCGCATTGGCGCCGCCGACGTACGAGTAGATCGTGAGCTCGGTGGACTCGGCCGCCGCCTTCATGACCGCGAGCGAGACGCCCAGAATGGCGTTGGCACCGAGTTTCGCCTTGTTCGGCGTACCGTCGATCCCAACGAGAGCGTTGTCGATGAGACGCTGATCCGTGGCGTCAAGACCCATGATCTCAGGCGCGATGATCTCATTGACGTTGATGACTGCGGTACGCACACCTTTGCCCATGTAGCGCTGCTCATCTCCGTCGCGCAACTCCACTGCCTCGAACGCGCCCGTGGATGCACCCGAAGGCACGATTGCGCGCCCGTACGAACCGTCATCGAGTACGACCTCGACCTCAACGGTGGGATTGCCGCGTGAATCCAGAACCTCGCGTGCGTAGACCTCATCGATATAGCTCATGAACGATCCGCCCCTTCACTCGTTCTCTCCCGATGCTTGGCCGCCTGCCACAGCCGCTCAAGCTCGGTGATGTCCAGATCCTTGACGAGCTCGCCGCGTGTCGCTGCGGTCCGCTCCATATCTTCGAAGCGCCCACGGAACTTGTTGCATGTCCCGCGAAGCGCGATCTCAGCGTCTATGCCCTGTTTGCGTGCAAGGTTGACCACGGTGAACAGGACGTCACCGATCTCGTCGACTGCCTCGGGCGAGCCGGGCTCGGTCGCCTTGAGCTCATCGATCTCCTCGTGAACCTTGGCCCACACGTCATCGAGTGTCTCCCACTCGAACCCAACGCCCACTGCCCGCCTCGACATCTTCTGCGCGTACATGAGCGCCGGAAGTCCCTCAGGAATGCCGTCGAGCGTACCCTCTTGGGCCCGCTCCACATCAGAGGACTTCTCCTCACGCTTGATAGCGTCCCAAGCGCGATGAACCTCCTCCGGCGTGTCGGCTGTCGCGCTGCCGAACACATGGGGGTGGCGTCTGCGAATCTTGCGCGTGATGCCGTCGATGACGTCATCGATTGCGAACTCTCCGGCCTCCGACGCGATCTGCGCGTGCAGGGCCACCTGCAGCAATACATCCCCAAGCTCATCGGCCAGCTGGGCGGGGTCTCCCGACTCTATCGCCGCAACCGCCTCATAGGCCTCCTCCAACATGTTCGTGCGGAGGGTGTGATGATCCTGAGCGCGGTCCCACGGACATCCGTCGGGGCCTCGCAGCACGGCGATGATTCGCATGAACTCCTCGAAGCCGGAGGGCGGCTCCAAGCTGACGGGACTCACGTAGACCGCAGAGTCCTCGCAGAAGTCTCCGTCTGCAAGATCGAGGATCGTACGCATCTGCAGCGAGAACGACTCATCGGGCGAACAGCCCGCAATCACCGCTGCATGTGAGTTCGGGTAGGGACCGGCCAAGCGCTCGGCAACCAATTCCGCAAGCATGGTGTTACGAACTCCGGTGATGATCAGGTGCGAGTCCCGCTGCTCCATGCTCGGCCGCAGACTTCGTGCATCCACGATGTCCAAGTCGGCGGTGAGATCGATGTCGAACGCGAGCAGAATGATCTGCAAAGGAGACAAGACAGGATAGATATCGAGGTTGCCGCGTGAACGAGCCAAGAGACTCGTGACCATGCCCTCTTTGAGCAACGGATAGCCGGACGCCACGTACGCGACATCGCCGTCCCGACCGAGCGCGACGAGCTCCTCGACGATCCGCTCGACGTTCGCGGTGGGCTCCACATTGAAATCGGACAGCGGAACGGCGTCGATGCCCTCCTCGCTCAATCGAGCCGCCACAGTCCCGATGGCATTGGCCACGACCACCGTGTCAGCACGCCTGAGGCGCAC